>DATGXU010000221.1:0-7089 GCA_035298685.1 Magnetospirillum sp.
GCGGCGATCACCACGTCGCCATGGCCGATGGCGCCGCGCCCGTCGGACAGCGCCACCTTGGCGGCGATGTCGGCCCCCGGGTGCAAGGCCGACAGCGCATCGGCGAACCCCTGCCGGGCCTGGGACAGCGCCACCCGGTCCTGGGGCCGCTTGGGACCGGCCAGCGACGGCTCGACCGCGCCCAGGTCCAGCTCCAGCGTGTCGGTGAACAGCGGCTCGGGCGTGCCGGCCTCGCGCCACAGGCCCTGGGCGCGGGCATAGGCTTCCACCAGCGCCACCTGTTCGGGCTCGCGCCCGGTGAAGCGCAGGAAGCGGATGGTCTTGGCGTCGATGGGGAAAAAGCCGCAGGTGGCGCCGTATTCGGGCGCCATGTTGCCGATGGTCAGGCGGTCGGGCAGGGCCATGGAGTCCAGGCCGGGGCCGAAGAATTCGACGAATTTGCCGACCACCCCCTTGGCCCGCAGTATCTGGGTCACCGTCAGCACCAGATCGGTGGCGGTGACGCCCTCGCGCAGCGATCCCGACAGGCGGAAACCGACCACTTCCGGGATCAGCATGGAAATGGGCTGGCCCAGCATGGCCGCCTCGGCCTCGATGCCGCCGACGCCCCAGCCCAGCACCGCCATGCCGTTGACCATGGTGGTGTGCGAATCGGTGCCCACCAAGGTGTCGGGATAGGCGATGCCGTCGGCGCTCCACACCACCCGCGCCAGATATTCGCAATTGACCTGATGGCAAATGCCCGTGCCCGGCGGCACCACGCGGAAATTGTCGAAGGCGGTGGCCCCCCAGCGCAGGAAGGCATAGCGTTCGCCGTTGCGCTGGAACTCCATCTCCATGTTGCGGGCCAGCGCGTCGGCGGTGCCGTAGAAATCCACCATCACCGAATGGTCGATGACCAGATCCACCGGCACCAGCGGATTGATGCGGGCGGGATCGCCGCCCAGCCGCGCCACCGCGTCGCGCATGGCCGCCAGATCCACCACCGCCGGCACGCCGGTGAAATCCTGCATCAATACCCGCGCCGGGCGATAGGCGATCTCGCGTTCCGAGCGGCCGCGATCACCGCCCCAGGCTGCCAACGCCTTGATATCGTCCACGGTGACGCTGCGCCCGTCCTCGTGCCGCAGCAGATTTTCCAGCAGCACCTTGATGGTGAAGGGCAGGCGCGAGACGTCGCCCATATGCTGGGCGGCGGCATTCAGGTCGAAATAATCGACGCTGCGCGCCCCTACGGTGAGCGTGCGGCGGGTGCGTAAGGTATCGAGGCCGGGCATGGCTTCCTCCTGGCGCGAAAGCGGGCCTGAAATGGATGTGGGAAGCCCTTGGGCGCCATACCACCCGGCTGACCGGGCGTCTTGGTGGTGCGTTAACGGATTTTGCGCTAAAGGCTTTGTTCATGAGCCTTTTCCGATCCATCGCCACCGTCGGTGGCTTCACCATGCTGTCACGCCTGACCGGGCTGCTGCGCGAGATGATGATCGCGCACTACATGGGCGCGGGCGCCATCGCCGACGCCTTTTTCGTGGCGTTCCGGTTTCCCAACCTGTTCCGCTCGCTGTTCGCGGAAGGCGCCTTCAACGCCGCCTTCGTGCCGCTGTTCACCGGCAAGCTGACGGCGGAAGGCCAGGACGAGGCGCGCAGCTTCGCCGAGCAATCGTTGACGGTGATGGCGCTGGTGCTGGGCGTGTTCGTCGCCGTGGTGGAACTGGCCATGCCGTGGGCCATCTATGCGCTGGCGCCGGGCTTCGCGGCGGTTCAGGGCAAGCTGGATCTGGCCGTCGAGCTGTCGCGCATCTGCTTTCCCTATCTGCTGTTCATCTCGCTGACCTCGCTGCAGGCCGGCGTGCTGAATTCGGTGGGCCGCTTCGCCGCCGCCGCCGGCACCCCGGTGCTGCTGAACCTGGTCGCCATGGCCGGCCTGTGGGCGCTGGCGCCCGTCACCGCCACCCCCGGCCACGCTTTGGCCTGGGGCACCTTCGCCGCCGGCATCGCCCAGTTCGGCTGGCTGGTGTTTTCCGTGCGCAAGGCCGGGGTGCCGTTGCGACTGGTGCGCCCGCGCCTGACCGCCGAGGTCAAGCTGCTGGGCAAGCGCATCGTGCCCGGCGCGGTGGGGGCGGGGGTCTATCAGGTCAATCTGGTGATCAACACCATGATCGCCTCGACGGTGGCCAACGGCGCGGTGTCGTACCTGAACTATGCCGACCGGGTGAACCAGCTGCCGCTGGGCGTGGTCGGCATCGCCATCGGCACCGCCCTGCTGCCGCTGCTGACCCGCCAACTCAAATCCGGCGACGTGGACGGCGCCCGCGAAAGCCAGAACCGTGCCATGGAATTCGCCCTGCTGATGACGCTGCCGGCGGCCGCCGCGCTGATGGTGCTGGCCGAACCGGTGATCCGGGTGCTGTTCCAGCGCGGCAGTTTCGGCGCCGCCGAGACCGCCGCCACCGCCGCCGCCCTGGTGGCGTTCGCCATCGGCCTGCCCGCCTATGTGCTGGTCAAGGTACTGACGCCGGCCTTCTTCGCCCGCGAGGACACCCGCACGCCGGTCAAGGTGGCCGGCGCCACCATGGTGCTGAACGTGGCGCTGAACCTGTCGCTGGTGACGCCGCTGGCCCATGTGGGCATGGCGCTGTCGACCGCGCTGGCGGCGTGGTTCAACGTGGCGGTGCTGGCGGTCATTTTGGCCCGGCGCGGCTTTTTCGCCATGGATGCGCGGCTGAAATCGCGCAGCCCGCGCATTCTGGCCGCCGCCGCGCTGATGGCGCTTGCCCTGTACGGCGCCCGCCTGGCCGCGTGGCCGTGGGCGACCGACACCTGGCGGGCGCTGGCGGTGGTAGCGGCGCTGGTAGCGGTGGGGCTGGTGTCGTTCGCCATCGCCGCCCACCTGCTGGGCGCCACCCGCTTGGCGGAGATCAAGGCCATGGTGCGGCGGCGGAAATAATCATCCGGCAGTCCACCGTTTGGTCGATGCCTTCGGCGCGCTTGCGTTGGCGCGGCCGGCATCGTAAGCAACAGGGGTGACAGTCCACTCCTAGAGAGTATCCATGACCGACCAGACGCCGCTGTCCGCAGCCGACTTCAAGCGCGCCCCCGCCGCCGCGCTGCGGTGGATGCGCGATGCCCTGCATCCCGCATGGTGGTGGCTTGCCCCGGTCACCGCGCTGGGCCTGGCCGGCGCCCTGGTGGTCGGCATGGCGGTGTCGCACGTGATCGACGACGATTTCGACTTTGGGCCGGGCACCGTGGACTCGGGCCAAAGCCGTTCCGTCGCCATCGCCGCCCGGCTGGTCTTCCGCGAGGTGGATCAGCACAAGTGGACCGCCAACGACCCGTTTTACTTGCCCAGCGCGTGGCTGGACAACATGCCCCATTACCAGCAGGGCATGGTGGCGGCCATCGCCCGCTTTGCCGCCGCCGCCGCCCAGATCAGCGATCGCGGCCAGGGGCCGTCGTCCAATCTGGAACGGGCCGCCGGACTGCTGAAATATCCGGGCACGGTGTGGAAATTCGATCCCTCGACCTCGTGGGCGCCCACCGCGTCGTCGGAAAAGCAATACCGCAACGCCGCCCGCAATCTGGTGGAATTCAACCGCGCGGCAACCGAGGGCGATTCCGGCTTCGACCGCAATGTCTCGTCGCTGGCGGTGCTGGTGGCGGCCATCGGCCGCGACCTGGGCGCCGCCTCGGGCGATATCGATCGCCATCTGGCCGAAAACCATTCGGCCCTGTTCGACACCGGCGCCGACGACGTGTTCTACACCACCAAGGGCAAGGCCTATGCCTATGGCTTGCTGCTGCGCGAAATCGGCGGCGACTTCGCCCAGGTGCTGGCCGACCGCGAGCTGGCGGTGCAGTGGCGGCAGATGGTGGACGCCCTTAGGGCCGCCGCCCTGTTGGAACCCTGCGTGGTGCTGAACGGCGCCCCCGACGGCACCCTGGTGCCCAGCCACCTGACCGCCCAGGGCTTCTATCTGCTGCGGGCCCGCGCGCTGCTGAGCGAAATCGCCGAGAAGCTGGGGCATTGAGGCGGCGATGGCGGGCTGCGGAAGTCTTCTCGTCCGTATTCTCGCCCTGCTGGCCTTGTTGGGTTCCGCCGCCGCCGCCCGCGCCGCCGAACCGCTGGTAGCCGACCTTTCCAAGCATCTGGTCGCCATCACCACCGGCTTCGCCGGCACCGACGTGCTGTTGTTCGGCGCGGTCGAGGACGTGCCGGGCACCAAGGCCTCGGACGTGGTGGTGGTCATCCGCGGACCCAACCGATCGGAAATCGTGCGCCGCAAGGCCCGCACCGTCGGCATCTGGATGAATTCCGGCCTGGCCGAGATCGCCGACGCCCCCTCGTTCTACCGGGTCGCCGCCACCCGCCCGCTGGGCGAGATCGCCTCGGCGGCGGTGCTGGAACAGCATCAGATCGGCCTGGACAGCCTGGATCTCGACATCCGCCCGCGCGACCGCAAGGCCGATTCCGGGCAGTACCGCGACGCGCTGATCCGGCTGAAGCAGTCGCACGGGCTGTACGGCGACCGGGTGCAGGACATCGGCTTCCTCAGCAACCGGCTGTTCCGCACCGACGTTCACTTTCCCGCCAACGTGCCGGTGGGAACCTATCTGGTCGAGGTATACCTGATCGCCGACGGCGAGGTGATCAGCGCCCAGACCACGCCGCTGGTGATCTCCAAGATCGGCCTGGGCGCCGATTTGTACGATTTCGCCCACCAGCAGGCGGCGCTGTACGGTATGATTGCCATACTGCTGGCAGCCAGCGCCGGATGGGCTGCGGCGGTCGCACTCAGAAAATAGGCCAAGCGGCCTGGAAACAGAACAACGGGGGAGGTGTCCATGCCGGCGGATCCGACCAACGCCCGCGTCTTTCTGGTGGTGGTGGACGACAGCGAGGAAATGCGCGCCGCCTTGCGCTATGCCTGTGGCCGCGCCCGTCACACCGGCGGCCGCGTCGCCCTGTTGCGGGTGGTGGAACCGGCCGAGTTCCAGCATTTCGCCACCATCGGCAACCTGATGCGCGCCGAGGCGCGGCAAGAGGCCGAAACCCTGCTGCAGCGCATGGCGACCGAGGTGAACGAGTATTCCGGCCAGCTGCCGGTGCTGTATGTGCGCGAGGGCAACCCGCGCGAGGAACTGATCAAGCTGATCAACGAGGAACCCCAGGTGTCGATCCTGGTGCTGGCGGCCGACACCGGCCCCGGCGGGCCCGGCCCGCTGGTCACCGCGCTGACCGGCAAGTTCGTCGGCCGGCTGCGCGTGCCCATCACCATCGTGCCCGGCCATCTGAGCAACGAACAGATCGCCGCAATCACCTAGCCGCCTACTCGGCCTTTCCCTTGACACCCGGCAGAGGGAGGGCCATTTACCACTATCGGCTTCCGCTGCCCACCCGTTGCCCCCGCGACGCATTGCACGAGGAATTTCATGTTCATCCAGACCGAACCGACCCCCAATCCCTCGACCCTGAAGTTCCTGCCCGGCCGCGAGGTCATGGGCCGCGGCACCGCCGACTTCCTGACCAAGGAGGGCTCGTCCAGCTCGCCGCTGGCCACCCGCCTGTTCGGCGTGGACGGCGTCACCAGCGTGTTCCTGGGCGGCGATTTCATCACCGTGGGCAAGGCCGCCGATGTGGATTGGTCGGTGCTGAAGCCGCAGGTGCTGGCCGCCATCATGGACCACTTCAACTCGGGCGATGCCGTGATCAATGAAGCCGCCGGCGGCGCCGAAGGCGGCGAGGCCGATTCCGACGTGGTCAAGCAGATCAAGGAACTGCTGGACACCCGTGTGCGTCCGGCCGTGGCCCAGGACGGCGGCGACATCATCTTCCGCGCCTTCGAGGACGGCATCGTCTATCTGCACCTGCAGGGCGCCTGCTCGGGCTGCCCCAGCTCGACCGCCACGCTGAAGCATGGCATCGAGAACATGCTGAAGTACTACGTGCCGGAAGTGGTGGCCGTTCAGTCCGTGCAGTAACACCAAGGACCGATGAGTGAAACTCATCGGTCCTTGGTTAGGCGCGACTGCGCCGCGCGGCTTATGCCGCGGAAGGCAAGGGCCACGGAGGTGGCCCGCCCGCCGCTTGAGGCCCCGGTGATCGCTTGCGATCACCGGGGTATAATACAAGGGGTGGAGCCCGCAAGGGGCTCCGCCCACCGGCGGCACCTCTGCGGACAGTCCCCTTCATGCGCGATCCCGGTTTCGGCATCTATATCCACTGGCCGTTCTGCCTGTCGAAGTGCCCGTACTGTGACTTCAACAGCCATGTGGCCGCCAGCATCGACCAGCCGCGCTGGCGCGCCGCCCTGCTGGCCGAGTTGGAGCATTTCGCCCAGGCGAAGCCGGGCGCCACGGTCACCAGCATCTTCTTCGGCGGCGGCACCCCCAGCCTGATGGAGCCGGCCACGGCGGGCGCCCTGATCGAGCGGGTGGCGGCGCTATGGCCCACCGCGCCGGGGCTGGAAATCACCATGGAGGCCAACCCCTCCACGGTGGAAGCCGGCCGCTTCCGCGATTTCCGCGCCGCCGGCGTGGGGCGGCTGTCGCTGGGCGTGCAGGCGCTGGACGATCAATCGCTGAAATTCCTCGGCCGCCGTCACGATGCCGGCGAGGCTTTGGCCGCGCTGGGGGTCGCCGGGCGGCTGTTCCCACGCTTTTCCTTTGACCTGATCTATGCCCGCCCCGGCCAGAGCCCGGCGGCGTGGCGGGCCGAGCTGGCGCGCGCCCTGTCGCTGGCCGGCGATCATCTGTCCATGTACCAGCTGACCATCGAGGACGGCACCGCCTTTGCCCCCGCCCATGCGCGCGGCGATTTCGAGCTGCCGTCCGAAGATGACCAGGCCGCCATGTTCGAGATCACGCAAGAACTGACCGCCGCCGCCGGCCTGCCGGCCTACGAGGTGTCGAACCACGCCCGGCCGGGCGGCGAATGCCGCCACAACCTGACCTATTGGCTGGGCGGCGACTACGTGGGCGTCGGCCCCGGCGCCCATGGCCGCCTGAACGGCCAGGCGCTGCGCCAGCACCGCGCCCCCGACATCTGGCTGGAACGGGTGGAAAGCCACGGCCACGCCACCCAGGACCGCG
>DATGXU010000222.1:0-4417 GCA_035298685.1 Magnetospirillum sp.
GTGCTGTTCCTGGTCGGCCACGTCACCAAGGAAGGCACCATCGCCGGCCCGCGCGTGCTCGAGCACATGGTCGACACCGTGCTGTATTTCGAAGGCGACCGCGGCCATCAGTTCCGCATCCTGCGCGCGGTCAAGAACCGCTTTGGCGCCACCGACGAAATCGGCGTGTTCGAAATGACCGATGGCGGCCTGACCGAGGTTCTGAACCCGTCGGCGCTGTTCCTGGCCGAGCGGCGCGGAAATGTGTCGGGCTCGTGCGTCTATGCCGGCGTCGAAGGCACCCGGCCCATGCTGGTGGAAATTCAGGCGCTGGTCGCCCCCAGCACCCTGTCGTCGCCCCGGCGCGCGGTGGTGGGGTGGGATTCCAACCGTCTGTCCATGGTGCTTGCCGTACTGGATGCGCGATGCGGGCTTGCGTTATCGGGCAATGACGTTTATCTGAACGTCGCCGGCGGCTTACGAATTACCGAGCCCGCTGCCGATCTCGCGGTCGCGGCCGCGCTCGTGTCCTCAGCCACCGACGTTCCCGTCCCCGCCGACATGGTGGTGTTCGGCGAAATCGGACTTTCCGGCGAGGTGCGCGCGGTCGCCCAGGGTGACGCCCGCCTGAAGGAGGCGGCGAAGCTGGGGTTCGCTCAAGGCCTGGTGCCGACGAGCCCTCGCAAGGGCAAGGCGCAAGCCGCAGGCGGTCCGTTGGCGATTCGTCCCATCGGGCATTTGCAGGATTTGCTGGGGCTGTTCCGCCCCGGCCAGTGACGACCGAAAGCCGACGAGAGAGCCGCCTGCCATCATGGGCAATTTCACCGCCGTGGACATCATTGTCGCCGTCGTGATGCTGGGACTGGCGGCATTTTCGTTCTTCCGTGGCTTCGTCCATCAGGTTCTGGCCATCGGCGCGTGGATCGGCGCGGTCGCCATCACTTTTTACGGCTTCCATCTGGTCAACCCGTTCTTTCGCAGCCATATCGATTCTGCCATGGGCGCCGATCTGGCGACCGGCATCAGCCTGTTCCTGGTGTCGCTGCTGGGGCTGTCCATCGCCACCAAGGCCATTTCCGACCGCGTGCGGCGCAGCGCGCTGAACAGCGTTGATTCGTCGCTGGGCTTCGTGTTCGGATTGACCCTGGGCGCGGCCCTGGTCAGCCTGGCGTTCCTGCTGATGACCATGCTGACCGGGCCCGAGCTGCCCGACTGGCTGGCGGAAGCGCGGACACGGCCGTGGCTCGAGCGGGGCGCCGCCATGATCCGGAACGTGGCACCCGAGAATTTCGGCACCGCCGAGCGCAAGGCCAACGAGGTCAAGAGCGACGCGCGCGAGGCCATCGAGGCGGAGCAGAAATTCCGCCAATTCGTTTCCCCGCAGCCGGCAAGCCCGCCGGCCGAGGACAGGACCGGCCCGGCCAAGCCGGGCGAGGCGCCGGCGAAGCCGGCAAAAGGCTATGACAAGGAAAGCCGGAGCCAGATGGACCGGCTGTTCCAAACCAACCAGTGATGCGAGCGGCGGCACCCATGTTCACCACCAATCCCTTCGACGACGATCATCTGCGCGAGGAATGCGGCGTCTTCGGCATTCACGGTCATGCCGAGGCGGCCGCCCTGGTGGCGCTGGGCCTGCATGCCCTGCAACACCGCGGCCAGGAAGCCGCCGGCATCGTTTCCTTCGATGGCGAGCACTTCCATAACCACCGCGACCTGGGCCACGTCGAGGATTGCTTCGGTTCGGAAGCGGTCATCCGCAAGCTCAAGGGCGCCCGCGCCGTCGGCCACGTGCGCTATTCGACCACCGGCGAGACGCTGCTGCGCAACGTGCAGCCGCTGTTCGCCGAGATGGAATTCGGCGGCCTGGCCCTGGCCCACAACGGCAACCTGACCAACGCCGCGCAGCTGCGCCGCCAGTTGGTCAAGCGCGGCTGTCTGTTCCAGTCCACCACCGACACCGAGGTGATCATCCACCTGATCGCCATCAGCCTGTATTCCACCGTGGAAGACCGGCTGATCGACGCGCTGCGCCAGATCGAGGGCGCCTATTCGCTGGTCTGCCTGACCAAGGACAGCGTGATCGGCGTGCGCGACCCGCTGGGCATCCGCCCGCTGGTGATCGGCAAGCTGGACGGCGCCAACGTGCTGGCGTCGGAAACCTGCGCGCTGGACATCATCGGCGCCGAATTCGTGCGCGACGTCGAACCGGGCGAGATCGTGGTGCTGACCGATGGCGGCATCCGCTCGCTGAAGCCGTTCGGCAACAGCCGCCGCCGCTTCTGCATCTTCGAATACATCTACTTCGCCCGCCCCGATTCGATCATGGAAGGCACCAGCGTGTACGAGGCGCGCAAGCGCATCGGCGCGCAGTTGGCGCGCGAAAGCGGCGTCGCCGCCGACGTGATCGTGCCGGTGCCCGATTCGGGCGTGCCGGCGGCTTTGGGCTTCGCCACCGAGGCCGGCATCCCGTTCGAGCTGGGCATTATCCGCAACCACTATGTGGGCCGCACCTTCATTCAGCCGACCGACCGCACCCGTCATGCCGGCGTCAAGATGAAGCACAACCCCAACCGCGCCAGCATCGCCGGCAAGCGCGTGGTGCTGGTGGACGATTCCATCGTGCGCGGCACCACCAGCCGCAAGATCGTCGAACTGGTGCGTCAGGCCGGCGCCACCGAGGTGCACATGCGCATCTCGTCGCCGCCCACCAGCTTCCCCTGCTATTTCGGCATCGACACCCCCGAGCGCGACAAGCTGCTGGCCGCGCGCTACGACGTGGAAGGCATGGCCAAGCTGATCGGCGTCGATTCGCTGGCCTTCATCTCCATCGACGGCCTGTACAAGGCGGTGGGCGAAGATGGCCGCAACCCCGAGGCGCCGCAGTTCTGCGACGCCTGCTTCACCGGTGAATATCCGATCAGCCCCACCGACTACCTGCAGAACGTGCAGCAAGGCAAGCAGCTGTCGCTGTTGACCGAAGGGGCGTCCTGATGGGGCGCCTGACCGGCCGCGTCGCCCTGGTCACCGGGGCGTCGCGCGGCATCGGCCGCGCAGTGGCGAAGCGATTCGCCGCCGAAGGCGCCGAGGTCATCTGCGTGGCCCGCACCATCGGCGCGCTCGAGGAACTGGACGACGAAATCGCCGATGCCGGCGGCAAGGCGGTGCTGGTGCCGCTGGATCTGCGCCGCTTCGACGAGATCGACCAGATGGCGGCCGCGCTGTTCCAACGCTTCGGCAAGCTGGACATCCTGGTCGGCAACGCCGGCGACATCGGCGGCGGGCTGGCGCCCATCGGCCACGTGGACCAAAAGCACTTCCAGGCGGCGTTCGACGTCAACGTCACCGCCAATTACCGCCTGATCCGCGCACTCGACCCGCTGCTGCGCACCTCGGATGCCGGCCGCGCCATGTTCGTCACCTCGGACATCGCCCACGGCGTTCACCCGTTCTGGGGCGTCTACGCCGCCGGCAAGGCGGCGCTGGAAACCATCGTCCGCACCTGGGCGGCCGAGGTTGAGCGCATCACCAACCTGCGCATCAACCTGATCGATCCCGGCATCGTCGCCACCCGCATGCGCGCCATCGCCTTTCCCGGCGAGGACCAGACCAAGCTGGCCCAGCCCGAGGACGTCACCGAAACCTTCGTCGCCCTGGCCGAGCCGTCGTGCACCCGCCACGGCGAGGTGGTTTGCATCCGCTAATCACCGTTACCCGAGATTGCGCCAATTGACCGCTGCCCCCCGGTGCCCCATTCTACGGATGGGGGACTTGGGGATAGTGGCCTGCCGCCGTATTGGTAGGCCGGTGGTCAACGTGCGGACCGGCGACCGTGTTCGCGCCGGACCGATGAGGGCGGGATGAGCAGCAATCCTCAGGACAACAAGACCTTCGAGGCCAAGGTCACCAATCTGATAGGGGCCACCCGGCATCTGGACATCCCCCAGATCCTGCTGCTGCGCCGCATGACCCTGGCCGACCCGGAAAGCCGCCGCTGGGCCAGCGAGCGCCAGTTGCAGGTGGTCTTTTCCGTCATCGTCGCCAAGGCCATCGAGCGGACGGGCATCGACCGCCTGCGCGACGCCCGCGACAAGGGCTTCGCCCCCATGCTGCCGCCGGGCAACGCCGCCGCGCGCGAGGAAGACGTCGGCGTGCTGTCGGAAGTGGCGACCAAGATGCTGGGCAACCCCCAGGCGCCCATGTCCGAGCACGAAGCGGCGCTGGACAAGCTGTTGTCCATCGGCCCGGCCCGAGCCCCCGAACGCACCACCCGCCACGTCAGCCCGATCAAGGAACCGCCGCCGCTGTTCGCCGCCCAGCTGGGCCCCGACACCGAGCGCGTGGTGCTGCCCGGCGCGCTGCGTGGCGTCGATGGAGAGGTGGGCGAGGAAAAGCCGTTCACCGACTTCCCCACCCTGTTCGACGACACCATCTGCGCGTT
>DATGXU010000223.1:0-6718 GCA_035298685.1 Magnetospirillum sp.
AGTCAGTGATGTTGGTGATGCGACCGGTGAACTTGCCACCGACCGGGTACTTGGCGGCGACGCCATCCCACGGATCGCTTTCCAGCTGCTTCATGCCGAGGCTGATGCGATGGGTGTCCTGATTGACGCGGACGATCTGCACCTTCACCTGCTGGCCGATGCTGAGCACCTCCGACGGGTGGTTGATGCGGCGCCAAGCGATGTCGGTGACATGCAGCAGGCCGTCGATGCCGCCGAGGTCAACGAACGCACCGTAATCGGTGATGTTCTTGACGACGCCGTCGACGATCTGGCCTTCCTCGAGGCTCGACACCAGTTCCGAACGCTGCTCGGCGCGGGTCTCTTCGAGGACGACGCGGCGCGACACGACGATGTTGCCGCGGCGCTTGTCCATCTTCAGGATCTGGAAGGGCTGCGGGGTGCCCAGCAGCGGGGTGATGTCGCGCACGGGGCGGATGTCGACCTGGCTGCCCGGCAGGAACGCCACGGCGCCCGACAGATCGACGGTGAAACCGCCCTTGACGCGACCGAAGATGATGCCGTTGACGCGCTGATTGTCCTGGAAGGACTTCTCCAGCAGGGTCCAGGCTTCTTCGCGCTTGGCCTTTTCGCGCGACAGCACGACTTCGCCGTTGCGGTCTTCGTAACGCTCGACGAACACCTCGACGGAATCACCCGCCTTGATCTCCGGAGCGCGGCCAGCGGTGGCGAATTCCTTCAGCGGCACGCGGCCTTCGGACTTCAGACCGACGTCGATGACGGCGAAATCGTTCTCGATACGGACGATGGCGCCTTTGATCACGGCACCTTCGAACGCGTTGCCGACGCCCAGGGTCTCGTCCAGGAGCGCAGCGAAATCTTCCATAGTCATGTGAGGGTACTTCCTTTCATTCATCTTTTATCCGGCCAGCCGGTTGTTTCCGGCGGTCTTGTGGCGCACCACCAAATAGCAAACCAGCCCCGGACCGAACCCGGCCGGGGCTAATCAGATGCAGATTGCACAGGTCTTTTACGTCTTCGAGCGGACAAACGCAATCGCCGCGTCGAAGGCGGCCTGGGCATCCAACTCGGACGTATCCAGAATATGGGCGTCGTCGGCGGGCTTGAGCGGCGCCACCGCGCGCTGGGAATCGCGCTCGTCGCGTTCGCGCATTTCCGCCAGCACCTTGTCCAGGGTGGTGTCGATGCCGCGGCCCAGCAATTCCTTCAGCCGGCGCTCGGCGCGGGTTTCGGCGCTGGCGGTGACGAACAGCTTGATGCCGGCGTCGGGGCACACCACGGTGCCGATGTCGCGGCCGTCCAGCACGGCGCCCTTGCCGCCCGGCGGCTGGGCGGCGAAGCGACGCTGGAAGTCCAGCAGCGCGGCGCGCACTTCGGGGATGGCGGCCACCTTGCTGGCGGCCTGGGCAGCGTCATCGCTGCGCAGGTCGTCGGCGGCCAGATCCTCGGGCTGCAGGTCGCGGGCGGCCTCGCCGGCACGCGCCTCGTCGGCCGGGTCGAAGCCGGCGCGGTCCACGTTCATGCCGACGGCACGATAGATCAGGCCGGTATCCAGATAATCGAAGCCCAGTTCGGCGGCGATGCGCCGGGCCAGGGTCCCCTTGCCGGCAGCGGCCGGCCCGTCGATGGCGATGATGGTCATTTTGCGTAACCTAGCGTTGGATTAACCACGAAGGCACGAAGGCGGGAAGAGACACGAAGAGAGATTGGTTTCCTTCCTTCTTCTTCGTGCCTTCGCGCCTTCGTGGTGAATTTCACCCCTTTAGGCGGCCTCGATCTTGGCGCCCAGGCCGTTCATCAGCGTTTCGAAACCGGGGAAGCTGGTTTCGATGGCCTCGGCGTCGTCCACCGCCACCGGCTGTTGCGCGGCCATGCCCAGCACCAGGAACGCCATGGCGATGCGGTGATCCAGATTGACGGCGATGGTGGCGCCCCCGGCCGGCGGGGTGCCGGTGCCGTGGACGATCATGGTGTCGCCCTCTTCCTCGACCTTGACGCCACAGGCGATCAGGCCGCGCATGACGGCGGCGAAGCGGTCGCTTTCCTTCACCCGCAATTCCGACAGGCCGAACATGCGGGTGGTGCCGGTGGCGAAGGCGGCGGCCACGGCCAGGATGGGGTATTCGTCGATCATGGACGGCGCCCGCTCGGCCGGCACGTCCACGCCCTTCAGCGCCGAGGCCCGCAGCACCAGATCGGCCACCGGCTCGCCGCCTTCCTCGCGCGGGTTGACGAAGGCGATGTCGGCGCCCATTTCCCGCAGGGACTGGTAAAGGCCGGTGCGCAGCGGGTTCATGCCGACGCCCGACAGCGTGACGTGCGAGCCCGGTACCAGCAGCGCCGCCACCGCCGGGAAGGCGGCCGAGCTGGGATCGGCGGGCACCACCACGTGGCGGCCGGTGAGTTCCGGGAAGCCGGTCACCGAAATGGCCCGGCGGCCGTCTTCCAGATACTCGACGTCCACGGTGGCGCCGAAATTGCGCAGCATCAGCTCGGTGTGGTCGCGGGTGGCTTCCTTTTCGATCACCGTGGTGACGCCGGGGGTGTTGAGGCCCGCCAGCAGGATCGCCGACTTCACCTGCGCCGAGGCCACCGGCAGTTCGTAGGTGATGGGAACCGGGTTGCTGGTGCCCACCACCGCCGCCGGCAGGCGGCCGCCGTCGCGGGTGAAGAAGCGGGCGCCCATGCGGCTCAGCGGTTCGGACACGCGCTTCATGGGGCGCGAGCGCAGCGAGGCGTCGCCGGTGAAGATGGTGGTGAACGGGTGGGTGGCGACCAGCCCCATCATCAGCCGCGCGCCGGTGCCGGAATTGCCCAGGTCCAGCACGTCCGCCGGCTCGGCCAGGCCGCCGACGCCGCGCCCGAACAGGCGCCAGGTGCCGTCCTCCAGCCGCTCGACCTCGGCGCCCAGCGCGCGCATGGCGGCGGCGGTGCGCAGCACGTCGTCACCCTCCAGCAATCCTTCGACCCGGCTTTCACCCACCGCCAGCGCGCCGAACATCAGGGCGCGATGCGAAATGGACTTGTCGCCCGGAACCCGGACGGTGCCGGACAGGGCGCCGGCACGGGCGGATTTCAGCGGCTTGCTCATGGTTACTCCCACCATTTGGCGACGCGGGGTCTATGCCCCGCCGGGGGCCTGAATTATCATAACCGCGCCGCGCGTCATAGGATTAGGCGGCCCGCATACCCCCCGGACGGTGGGTGCCATGGCTGGGCCGTCGTTCCGGCAAGGGGGCGCGGGCTTTTTTCGTTTTGACACACGGGGGCGAACATGGCAAATGCCCCCCACCAGCTCAGCCGTCCGGGCGGGGTTCGGGACGCGAAAGTTGTAAGGAGGATTTGACGTGGCCAAGCCGGAATGGGGTCAGAAGCGCACCTGCAACAGCTGCAGCTGCCGCTTCTATGACATGAGCCGCTCGCCCATCACCTGCCCCAAGTGTGGCAGCACCGTTGAGCCCGAGATGCCGTTCAAGGTCCGCCGCAGCAGCAGCTCGGCCCAGGCCGAGGCCAAGCTGGCCGCCGCCGCCGCCGCCGCCGCCGCCGTGGGCGCCGCAGATCTGGAGAGCGACGACCTTGTCGCCATCGACGGGGACGAGGACGCCATCGACGCCAGCGACGATTCCGCCGACGAAGACGAAAGCGGCCTGATCGAGGACGCTTCCGACCTGGGCGAGGACGACGACGACATGGCCGAGGTCATGGAGCACCTGGACGAGGGCATGGAGGACGAGGCCTGAGGCCTCGCCCCACCGGGTTCCGGCAAAAAATCGCGGGGGTGAAATTTCCTCTTGACCCACCCGGCCGAAATCCATAAGTTCCCGCTCCACCGACGGACGGCACCCCAGGCCAGCGTCGAAAAAGTTTCGGGGCCATAGCTCAGCTGGGAGAGCGCTACAATGGCATTGTAGAGGTCAGGAGTTCGATCCTCCTTGGCTCCACCAAAACAAAGGCTCAGCAGGGCAACCTGCTGAGCCTTTTGGTTTTCCGATCATGGCACTTGATGCCAGTGCGGGCCGGCAGCCTGCCAGCCCGCACCTTGCCCCCGATCAGAACGGAACCACCGCCTTCAGCCAGAACTTGTCGCCCTGGGCGCGGTTTTCCGACATGACCTCGTGCTGCCACTTGCCGATCACGCTGTACTTGCCGCCGAAGTCGTATTTGGCCTGCGGCCCCACCGCCAGCGCCATGCCGCGATTGCCGTCGCCGACCACCGAACCGTCCTGCATGTCGTCCGTGGTCTGCTGGTAGTAATAACCGCCAATGCCGACCGCCAGGTCGCCCCAATGCTTGCCCAGGGTGTAATCCGTGTGGAAAGCCTGACCCGACGTGTAATCGGTAGCGTTGTTGGTGGCGTTGACCGTGTACATCAGCTTGGCGGAGACCTCCCACCCCTCGGGCGACAGATAGGTCGCCGCCAGCGCCGGTTCGACGGCCCAGTAATTGGTGCCGATGTTGGCCGGGCGGGACTTGTCGTACGAACCGGTGGGCATGATCGCATCCAGCGCCGCAACCAGATGGGCGTTTGGCCAATGCCACGTCAGGACCAGCGGGCTGGCGGCGATGTCACCCAGGCCGAGCTGATTTTCGGACCAATTGCCCACCTTGGCGTCGAGGTCGACCAGGGGAATGACGGCGTGCATGCCCCAATTGGCGCCGAACACCGTGTGGGGCGAGATCCAGATGAAGCGCGGCACTTCGGCATAGGCGGTGATCGACACGTCTGCCGGCAGCTTGTGGCCGTGGCTGTCGTTCACGCGGTTGGCAGTGTAAATACCGGCGTAATTGATCAGGTAAAAGCCAGGCGGCGGCGCGGCGCCGGTCATGAAATCCTCGGCACCGTTGGGATATTGGCTCACGCCGCCCTCGGTGGCGTGCGCCCCCGAACACAGCACGGCCGAGAAGACAGACGCCAGGCAAAGCAACCTTGTTTTCAATTGGGAACTCCTGAATTTATCATCGGAAACCAGCGTTATTTTTCTTGCAGGGTAGCCAGGAAACCTTCCACGTGCGCACCCAGATCGTCGGAATGGTGGGTAAGCTCGACCGACTCGCGGGCAAGCAGGCCCGCCGCCTGTTCGGTTTCCCGTGCGGCGCCGGTGACCGCCTGAATGCTGGCCTGGATCGTGTTCATGCCCTTGGACGCCTGGGAAACGGCGTCGGTGATCTCGCGGGTGGCGCCGGCTTGTTCGCCCACGGCATGGGCGATGGTGTTGGTGATGTCGTTGACCTGCCGGATGGTGTCGCCGATGGCCCTGATGGCGATGACGGTCTGACCGGTCGCCCCCTGGATGCCCGAAATCTGCGCGCCGATGTCCTCGGTCGCCCGCGCCGTCTGATTGGCAAGCGTCTTGACCTCGTTGGCGACGACAGCGAAGCCCTTGCCGGCATCGCCGGCGCGGGCGGCTTCGATGGTGGCGTTCAGCGCCAGCAGGTTGGTTTGGGCGGCGATCTCGCGGATCAGCTTGACGACGTCGTCGATCCGCCTTGCCGCCTCGGCCAACTCGCCCACGGCCACACCGGTATCGTTGGCCTGGCGCATCGCCGCGCCGGCAATGTCGGTGGACTGGCGCACCTGTCCGGAAATCTCGCCGATGGACGAAGACAGCAACTCGGTCGCCGCCAGAACCATCTGCACGTTGCCCGAGGTCTGTTGGGCCACCGAGGACAACACCGCCGCTTCACTGCTGGTGTTCTCGGCGGCCTCGCCAAGAACCCTGGCCGTGTTGCGCAGGGTGTCGGCGGAATGCGCCACCGACCCGGCGACCGTGCCGATGTCGTGCTGAAAGGTGGCGGCCAGGGCCGCCTGCTCGTCCTTGCGGCGGCGTTCCAGTTCGTTCTTGGCGAAATCCTCGATCACCGCGATGGCATAGGGCCTGTCCTGCCACACGAAGACCGAGACATTGGCGAAGCCGACGAAGGTGCCGCCGTCGGCCGTGCGGTAATGCGCCACCCCCGACCACTGGCCGGTCGCCTTGATCGCGGCTTCCACCTTGGCGACGAAATCACCGATGGAGATGCCGCCGTCCTGCGTCTCGGCGTGGATGCTTCCGACGTGCCGGCCGCGCAACTGCTCGAATGACGAATAGCCCAGGTACGACAGGCAGCTTTGGTTGACATAGGCCAGCCCCTCGCGGTCCGGCGAAAGGCAATTGACGAACACCGCAATCGGCGTCGCCTGCAACCCGGCGAACAGGACATCCTGCGGAGTCTCCACGGCTACCTTGCGCCCGAGACCAAGCATTCTTCCGCCCCCTTGTTGTGACTGCATCGACCCGCCCCCGGCAACGATGACGGGATGGCGCAATAGAAGATGCGGCTTTGGGCGGACGGGAAAGCTATCGAGCGTATAACCGCTCCATACACTAGTCAGTTTCCGGACTGGCTGACGTCTGAGAGGTCGGAAACCTTGCCGCGACTAATAATCATTTCCCGGGAAGCGCATTGACTTGCAAGGCCAGCAAGACGACATCTTCGCCGCCGCCCCTTTTCCCTGCGCGCGTGAGAAACCGGCACGCCGTTTATCAGGCACGGCAAAAAAATGCTTGACCGGTCGCCTGGAAATGAACAATTTGCCGGTCCTCGGATGGACCGTTCCCAGGTCGCCATCGCAAGAGTTTCGGGGCCATAGCTCAGCTGGGAGAGCGCTACAATGGCATTGTAGAGGTCAGGGGTTCGATCCCCCTCGGCTCCACCATCACCGGACGAAGCGGGCGGC
>DATGXU010000224.1:0-2071 GCA_035298685.1 Magnetospirillum sp.
GGCACCAGCACGCCGGTCACCAGCACGTAGCCGGTGCCGTGCTCGGCGGCGGCCACCGCGAGCTCGCGCGCCGACGGCGGGCGCTCGCTGTCCCAGTCGGGCAGCAGGAAGTCCTGCAGCGTCTGCTGGTTGCCCACCAGCACTTCCGTCTGCGGCAGCACCAGCTCGCGGAAGGCGTCGAGGTAGGCCTGCTGGTCGTCTTCTTCCACCCACGACAGGTTGGGCATGTAGGCGACCAGCGGCACGTCGGGGTAGTCGCTCAGCACCTCGGCGACCGCGCTGACGCCCTCGGCCGAGCCGAGGAAGCCGACCTTCCAGCCGGAGATCGTCACGTCTTCCAGGATGCTGCGCGCCTGTTCGGCCACGACGTCGGCGTCGATCACGTGCTGGTCGAAGATCTCGGCGGTGTCGCGCATCACGACCGTGGTGACCACCGGCAGCGCGTGGGCACCCATCGCGGCGATGGTCGACACGTCGCCGGCCAGGCCGCCCGCGCCGCTCGGGTCGCTGGCATTGAAGCTCATCACGCAGGCCGGGGCCTGGGCTTCTTCTTCAGCCGCGGCGGCGTCCGGGGGGAGGGGGGTGTCAGGGCTGTTCATGGTGGAGCGTGGACCAGGCGGAGCCTGAGGTGGATCGTGCGGTGTCCGTCATGAGGACCGTTCGCCGGCACGGTCGGACGGGCGGCGTGGGCAATCGGATGGAAGGTCGGGTGGGCGTTCGTGAGGGCCTTCGTGTGGGCAATAGTGCTCGGAATTCTCCGGCCTCGCCCGCCCAAGTGGGGATAAGCCCCGAGTTTCCTGTTGCATCTGTGCCTATATGCTCCGCGGGAACGTCTGAGGGGCGTGGCTACAATCTTTCGTCGCATTGTAGTGAGCAAAGAACTGTATCGTGAGCGAAGCAAGTACCTGGATGTGCCTGATCTGCGGCTGGATGTACGACGAGGCCGCTGGTGACCCCGAGCATGGCATTGCCCCTGGCACCGCCTGGGCCGACGTGGACATGAACTGGACCTGTCCCGAGTGCGGCGCCCGCAAGGAAGATTTCGAAATGGTCCGTATTTGACGGCGCCTCACGGGCCGATACACAACATCACGCACGCTGCAAGCGTGTTCCCCACCGCTGAAGGAGTAGCCGGGTTGGACGGGAAAGCGCAAGAAGGCAAGATGGCCGCGACCAAGGTGCTGGTCATCGATGACAGCAATACCATCCGTCGCAGCGCCGAGATCTTTCTCAAGCAGGGCGGCCACGAGGTGGTGCTGGCGGAGGACGGCTTCGATGCCCTGTCCAAACTCAGCGACTACCAGCCCGATCTGGTGTTCTGCGACATCCTGATGCCGCGCCTGGATGGCTATCAGACCTGCGCCATCATCAAGCGCAACCCGCAGTTCGCCCATGTGCCGGTGATCATGCTGTCCTCCAAGGACGGCCTGTTCGACAAGGCGCGCGGCCGCATGGTGGGTTCGCAGGACTACCTCACCAAACCCTTCACCAAGGACCAACTGCTGCAGGCGGTGCGACAGCACCGCTCGCAGCCCTGAGCTGGCGGGCCGCCCTCACGCCCTGAGCCGCCGCCATGATCCAGCAAGGAGCATCCATGACTATCCAAAAAATTCTGCTGGTCGACGATTCCAAGACCGAACTCCACCACCTCAGCGAACTGCTGACCAAGCGCGGCTATGCCGTGCGCACCGCCGAGAACGGCGAGGAGGCGATGAAGCGCCTGGGTGAGGAAGTGCCTGACCTGATCCTGA
Source organism: Magnetospirillum sp. (assembly GCA_035298685.1). GTDB lineage: Bacteria > Pseudomonadota > Alphaproteobacteria > Rhodospirillales > Magnetospirillaceae > Magnetospirillum. The sequence continues at coordinate 1,752 of DATGXU010000224.1, forward strand.
TGGACGTGGTCATGCCCGGTCAGAACGGTTTCCAGCTGACCCGCGCCATCACCCGCGATCCCAAGTTCTCCCATGTGCCGGTGATCATGTGCACCAGCAAGAACCAGGAGACCGACAAGGTCTGGGGCATGCGCCAGGGCGCATCCGACTATGTGGTCAAGCCCGTCAAGTCCGATGAGCTGATCGCCAAGATCAAGGCGCTGGAAGGCGCCAAGGGCTGATACACCATGGCCAACAAGCAAGCCCTGCGTGAACTGCAGCAGCGCCTGGCGGCCCACGTACCGAACTCGGCGTGGCCGGCGACGAGCGCGACCGGGTCC
>DATGXU010000225.1:0-1748 GCA_035298685.1 Magnetospirillum sp.
GCTTTGCGCTGACCGAGATCACCGAAGGCCTGAAGGCCGGACAGCTCGCCGGCACCTACAGCGTGGTTTCGCGGGTCGACGGCGTCCAGCGCGAATACACCTATCGCAAACTGCAGGGCCTGCCCTTCGTGGTGCTGGCCGGGCTGTCGCCCGACGACTTCCTGGCGGCGTGGTGGCGCAAGGCGGTGTTCTACGCTGTCAGCCTGCTGGCCATGACGGTCGAGCTGGCGGGGCTGTTCTGGCTGGCGCGCAAGTTCTCGCGCGATCGCATCAGCTATCTGGTCACCCACGACACCCTGACCGATCTGCCCAACCGGCTGCTGCTGGAAGACCACCTGCCCGACGAGCCCGGACGCGGCGGCCCCATGGCGTTGCTGGCCATCGACCTCGACCACTTCAAGAACATCAACGACACCCTGGGGCACGAGGTCGGCGACCGGCTGCTGCGGAGTCTGGCCGAACGCCTGCAATCGGCCTTGCGCGACACCGACACGGTGACCCGCCAGGGCGGCGACGAATTCGTGGTGCTGCTGAAGGGCGCCCAGGGCAGCGAAGTGGTGGCCCAACGCGCCGGCCACCTGCTGGACACCGTGGCCCGCCCGTTCCTGATCGACGACCACGAACTGGTGACCACGGCATCCATCGGCATCGCCCTGTACCCGACCGACGGCGCCGATCTGGGCACGCTGCTGAAGAACGCCGACACCGCGCTGCATCAGGCCAAGGCCGCCGGCCGCAACACCTATCAGTTCTTTGCCACCGAGATGAACGATCGGGTGGCGTCGCGCCTGCAGACCGAAAGCTATCTGCGCAAGGCGCTGCCCCGGCACGAGCTGCTGCTGCACTATCAGCCGCAATTCCAGACCTCGACCAAGCATCTGGTCGGCTTCGAGGCGCTGCTGCGCTGGCGCCACCCCGAGAACGGCATGGTGGCGCCGGGCCGCTTCATCCCCATCGCCGAGGAAACCGGCCTGATCGTTCCCATCGGCGAGTGGGTGCTGCGCGAGGCTTGCCGCCAGAACAAGGCGTGGCAGGACCGCGGCCTGCCGCCGGTGGTGATGGCGGTGAACCTGTCGGCGGTGCAGTTCCGCCAAAAGGATCTGGTGTCGATGGTCCGCGCCATCCTGGACGACACCGGGCTGGACCCGCGCTGGCTGGAGCTGGAGGTCACCGAAAGCGTGCTGATGCACGACATCGAGCGCGTGATCGCCATTCTGCACGACCTCAAGGATCTGGGCGTGAAGCTGTCCATCGACGATTTCGGCACCGGCTATTCGTCGCTGAACTATCTGAAGCGTTTCCCCATCGACAAGATCAAGATCGACCAATCCTTCGTTCGCGATGTGGAACGGTCGTCCGACGACGCCGCCATCGTCCAGGCGGTGATCGCCATCGCCAGCCGCATGGGCATGCGCGCCATCGCCGAGGGCGTGGAAACCGGCATCCATTTCGATTGCCTGCATTCGTTCGGCTGCGACGAGGTTCAGGGCTTCCTGTTCAGCCCGGCGGTCGAGCCCTCGCAGGCCGAGCGGTTCTTCGCCGAACACGGCCACCTCAAGCCGGCCCGCTGACCCCGCCTGGCTTATACCATATCCCGCTGATCGGACCCGATCAGCGGGCGCCCTTGTATGTCTTGACCAGCGTCGGCAGTAAGCTACGCGAGGCTGGCGAGGGGTGAGCTTGTTCCGCCCTTTCTCGTTGGAGTGCGTGCTTGAGATCAGGCCCCCTTCGCCGTGCCGCGCTTGAGA
>DATGXU010000226.1:0-5885 GCA_035298685.1 Magnetospirillum sp.
GTCCATCACATATGGCCGCCAGTCCAAGCCGTAATTCCTCATTGTCTCGACCATCACCCAGGCGCAGCTCCATCGTCTGCCACAGATGGCTGAGGAATTTTCCTGACGGGGTGCTGCTCGCGCTTTTTGATAAAGGCAGAACAACCCGAAGGTCATAGAATTTTTCCAGATAAAGCGCGCCGTCGGTTGCCTCGCCATAGGCCCCTCGCACCGCGTGCTGCAGTTGTTCCAAGTTGGTCACCAAGACGAATGCCACGCCAGGAACCGCGAACAGGTGCTTGATGCGTTCCAAGAGGTCGAGCGCAAAGCTCGGGCGGCAACGGTCCAACTCGTCAATGATGAACACCAGAGGCGGAGAGGTTGTACCTTCTGGTGCGGCCTGCTGCATGGCGGCCGCCAAGTCCTCCAGTTGCTGACGGAACTCAGCCATGACCTTGCGTTCGTCGCGGCGGCTCTCCAACTGCTTGGCGATAAGGTCGCCAACGACGTCACCGGCCTTGCCTGAGGCAGCGTCTATAGTATCCTCGCCGAATGTCACAAGAGAATTGCCGTCCAGGGCGCCGGCTGTGGCAAAACGCACGACCGCCGAGGCGCCGTGACGCAGCAGGACCTTCCCAACATCCTTTGCCTTCTCTACCAACTTTTTGCCGACCTCAGCGCCCGGATCGAACTCCTCAGCCTTGGCAAGGATTTCGCCGGTCACGGCTATGAAGGCGTCCTTCAAGTAGTCGTTGGCAAAGGCATCGAAATGGATCACCTGGACATCGCGGTTGCGGAGCAGCCCCGTCCATTGCCGGATGAAGGTGCTTTTTCCAGATCCCCAGGGGCCATCCAGAACGACGGTCAACGGGTCTTCAGAGGCGCAGATGACATTGGCCAGACGCTCGCCGAATTCGCCGTAGCCGAACACATCCGTCCCGTTAAAGCCGTCGGTGTCACCGATCCGTGGGGGCTGTGGAATAAGTCTCATGTTGGCCCCTACATTATGCTGAAATTTTGCTGGAAATGCCGCGCACGACATCCGCGACAGCGTTTGTAAGGTAATCCGGGATCATCCCCGCTGGATTTTCCCCAATGAAAAACAGGGTGTCGTCGCAGACCTTGCGGGCCTTGCCAGAAGGCTGTGACAGCAGCAGAGACCGCAGCAAGGCGAATGCAGCGTATGCATGGGCGGCCGCGTCTTCTTCACGCGCCACGGTAGGCAAATCATTGACGCGCTCTTCCGCGCTCGCCAGCCGCGCCTCGATGTCATCCAAGTTGTTCGAACTCATGCTACCCCCCATCCTTCTTCATACGGCTCGAAACTCGCCGATACGTTCCTACTCCGCAAGCGATCTGCTCGAGGCGATCCGCTCGACGACCGCGTTCCTCACCCAGGAGGCATCATCACCCGGCAGCGTCGTGGCCTCCAGGAAGGCGGAAAAGAAGAACTGCCCGTAGGCTTGCGGCGGTGCAGAGTGGAACAGGTTTCGACCGGCACGCTGATAGTGCCGCGCCAACTGGACACGGTCCTCCTGGACGATCTCCAGCGGATGGCCTCGGGTTTGGGCGAACTCCCTGGCCAAGCTGGTCAGCGTGTCCTCCATCTCGGTCATCGCCGCCGTCGGCCAGGTGGACACCCGCCGGCAGGCGTCTTCAAACTCAAGGCGCAGGCGATGGCCGCGGGCCAAACGCCACCGCCGCCGCAGCACGGCAAACAGCCCATATGGCTGCGCCGGATCAGCCACAGGAACGGCTGGCCGCGATGGCATGGATGCATCCTCGCCACAGCCTCGCATGTTCCACCAGTCGCGGACCCAGGACATGCCGCCCCCATCCAGCCGCCAATTTCCGATAATCGGAAAGCGAATATTCCGCTACCTTAAGTCATCTCTGACAAAGGGGGAAGGGCATGGGGCTGGGGGAATACGGGGTACTCGCATCCTTCCTGCTGCCCCCGCTGGCGGGAGGCTATCTGCTGCGCAGGGCCGGATGTGGCTGGGGCCGCGTGGTGTTCGGCGGCCTGATATGCTTCGCTATCGCCTGGGTGCCGCTGTTCTTCCTATTCGCCTTCTGCCGGCGCCACGGCTGGGATTTCGATGCCGTCACCCTGGCCCTCCCGCTGATCGAGGTGGTGGTTTTCGTTTACCTGCTCTGGACCTTCAGGGACGGTCAACCAACGCCCGACCGGGCGACAGTGGAACGCGAACGGCGGAAAACCAACCGAATTATATGGCGGGTGGCGCTCGGCATATTTCTCGCCGGGATCAGCAGCCTTGTCGTCAAAACCTTCCTGGCGCCTTGACCGCACGCCAGAGAGCTTGGCACCGAACCCCGTACCACTTTCCCGGCACTGGTTTCCTGTGCCATCGTTGACCAGCCCCGCTGCGGCACGCTGAATCATGTGACCCAGGCGCCGAAGACCGCCACCGCGCACCGCCTCGAGCAGGCCGCCGCTGAGAGCGCGCTGAGATGCCTGAGAGCGGCTGAGAGGCTTTAAGAGCCCTTTAAGGGCGTTTTAAGAGGGGTTTAAGAGCCGACACGGTTGACATGTCAACCCTCTGAGAGCATATGAGAGCGCATACCTCCCGTGGCCCGAAACTCCTACCCACGGTAGGAGGACCGCTCAAGGCGGTGGCGAAAGCCTAGGGCCACGGGACCCTCTCCCCTATCTCAGTTGAAAGTTCCATACGCTGAAGTGGTTCCGACCGCGCGGCGTGTCGGTGTCCAACGTCTGCAATCCGGCCCTCCCCATGATGTGGTCCGCCAGGTCATTCTTGGCCGCTGAAGCATCGGGCCGGAGGCCATGCCCGTTCTTCACCCAGGCGATCGCGCCAAGCAGCACGTCGTTGAGCTGCAGGATGTCGCTTTCCTTGGAATCCCGGAACACGACACGCCGGAACGGAAATTCGGGGCGGCCGAGCCTATTGGCAGCATGCCGGTTGAGCATGAGCCTCAGATCCTCCAGAGACTGCTGCGTCGTCCGGCTGTCCAAATAGGCATACAGCCGCTCTGGATATAGACGGGCATGCTTGGCCAGGAGTTGGAACACCATCTTGGAGAAGCCGATCTCCCGGTCACCCTGGTTGAAGCGGTGGTGATCAAAGCGCGAGGTGTCGATGATGACGCTGTGAAAGTGGGCGACGTTCTGTTCCGACAGCGCGAAGAAGGCGTCGACCACCGCCCGGTAGGTCTCCAGCTTGGCAGCGGAAACTTTCGTCCACTTCACCTCGCCATGGGGAAGCCCCGGTAACCTGGCGGCCCGGACAGCCGCCACGAGATCCGGCACGGCTGCGGTCGCCATTGTGACCGCGCCGAGGATGAGGTAGCGATGCGCCGTCTGGCTGGATTCGTCGGCGTAGATGTCCCGCATGGCGCGGTCGTTCTCACTGCTTGGTGCGGGGAGCCGAGGCGAGGATCGATGCCGCCTGGGCGAGTTGGCTGGCCAGCGTCTGCAATACCTGTCCATGCATCGGCAAGCTCAGCCATTCACCGCCGAACCGCAGGTGGACCACGACGGCATTCATCTCCGGCGAGAGGCCGATCCCTATTTCCTGGCACTGGGGCATGTCGGAAAAGTCGATGGCTGAAGCCGCGCCGCTGGGTGCGTCCGGTCGCTCAGCCCGCGGGAGAACCCGCAACACATCCTTCGCCATTCGCATAGCCACTGATGATGACAAGCTCAGCACCAGAATTCTTCCGGCTTTGTCCGCTGCCACGATAGCGGGATCACCGCCGGCGATGTCAGCGTTCACACCGACGGCGTCGAATATCAACGGTTCGTCGTTCATTGCCTGATCCCCTGTGCCGCCGGATTGAAGCGCACACCTGCCCCCCCGTTGCCCTGGTAATCTCCGGCGGGGATGAACGACACCCCGCTCGCCTCCAACGCCGCCTGCATCTTGGTAACGGTGCTGTGCATCGCCTCGCCGCTGTTCTCGAAGCGGCTCACCGTGTTCACGCCGACACCGGCCTTTTCGGCTAGGTCGCGCACGCTCCAACCGAGCATGCCTCGGGCGGCGCGGGACTGTTCTGGGCTCATGGTGCCTCCATATCGCTGCATGGTGAAAATATCACCACATGGAGGTTGACGCAAACCAGCGTTTGGTGCAATCGTTCCCTTGTGCGGTGACAAACACACCAAGGGCCGATCCCATGACCATCGACCGCCATCAGCTTTTCACCCTCGCTTGGAAGTCGGCCAAGAACACGCGCGAGGGCTATCCCACCCTGCGCGCCGCCTTCGCCGCGGCGCTCCGCAGAGTGTGGGGCCTGGTCAAGGCGATGGTAAAGGAGCAGGCCCAGGCCCGCCCCAGTTCCCGCCCGGTTGCGGCGGCGCAGGACTGGTTCATGGCTAATCCCTACCGCGCCCGTGCCGTCGCGGCTCGCCAGCAGCGCCTTGGCACGTACTCCGTGGGTTGCTGGTAACCCCGAATCTGAGAGGCCAACATGACCAAGCATATGACCGCCCCCGAGGGCGGAAACGTCACCCCCTTGTCCGAAGCTCCCGCCGACGATCGATTGTTGTTGGCGCTCGGCCGGGAACTCGACGACCTGTGGGAAGCCGTGAATATGGCGGATCAGGCTGACGACGAATACGCCGAGAACGCCGCCCTCGCCCGCATCAATGCCGTGACCGAAGCCATCGCGGCGATCCCCGCCCGCACCCCCGACGGTGCCGCCGTCCAACTTGGCGTGCTTTCGGGATGATGACCCATCAGCGCTCCCCCTACGATCCCCGAATCCTCATCATCCACTCGGTCCTGTCGGTGATCGAGGGCCTGGGGCGCCACGGCACCGATCACGTTGGCCGGCGCCGGTATGCCGGCCCCAATCCGTTTCGGGCTGTGACGGCCGGCGAGGAGCCTCAAGCATGAAGCCGTTCGATCCCATTGCCTGGATTGCCGCCGCCATCGCCGCCGGCATGAACCCGCTGGTCGTCGTCCACCCGGACGGACGGCGCGGGCTATACTGCAATCAGCTCGACGTCGATCCCGCCGGAAGACAGGAAGCTCCCGGTGAGGGCGCCGACGCTGCCGCCGTGTGCGCCTGGCTGGAGGCGATGGGACGCGCTGTCGATTGCCGGACAACCAAATTGCCAGGAGGTCTGCCGTGCGCGGGCGGATGATCGACCAACTGGGGCGGCAGGCCGCGGAGGTCGAGCGCGCGCCCACCCCTGAATGCATGGCTACAGCCACGGCGAACTTCCTTCGGACCTGCCGGCGCGAGCCGGTCGCTCTTGCCGGGGCTGTGCTCGAGCTGTACCGGGCCGCAGGGCGGCATCAACCTCCCTTCGGCTTGCGGTTCCGGCGTGCCACTCTGCGCGCACGGATCTCTGCCAGTGCCTCTTGCACCCGCTCCTGTCGAGCGGCAGCCATGGCCTCAGGGGAAACTTGCGGCGTGGGAGCGGCCTTTGGTCGTTGCGCCGCCGGGCTTGACGCCCTTACGGTCGCACGGTCGAGGTATGCCTGGGCGTCCTCGCGGGTGATCAGGTACTTCCCTGCGACCTTCGCCGCCCCCATCCTCCCCGCCGTGCATTCGTTCTTGATGAAGCGGGCCGAACACCGGAACACCTCTGCCACCTCTTCGGGGGTGGCCAGTTCGGGAAGGTCGTCGAAGCTCCGGTAAGCAGGGCGTTCTGGCTTGGACTTCGTCATCCTGACCTCCGAAGTCACAATCCGGCGAAACAGACCCCATGCACGGGCGCGTCAATGGGCGAGGCGGGGGCGACAGCGCGGTCGCCGGGAGCACCAGCTTAGTTTCCGAAAGAGGGGGGAAGTTACCGCCGCTCGGTTCCCCTGCGGTTCCCCGGCGGTTTGCCTGTCCGGCTGATGCTCTGCTAAGTGCTTGATTTAGATGGTGCCGGCGGAGGGACTCGAACCCCCGACCTTGGCTTTACGAAAGCC
>DATGXU010000227.1:0-3991 GCA_035298685.1 Magnetospirillum sp.
AGCTGTTCGGCTATGACGACGCGCTGGACGTGTTCGGCGTCCACGGCCTGGGCGGCATCGTCGGCGCCGTGCTGACCGGCGTGTTCGCCGTGTCCGCCATCGGCGGCACCGGCAAGGCCGGCCTGATCGACGGCAACGCCATCCAGGTGTGGCTGCAGATCAAGGGCGTGCTGGTCACCATCGCCTGGACTGGCGTGGTCAGCCTGGTGCTGCTGAAGCTGATCGACCTGACCATCGGTCTGCGCGTTACCAAGGAAACTGAAACCGAGGGTCTGGATCTGGCCCTGCATGGCGAAACCATGCACGACTGATCCCTGCCTTGAAGGGGGAGAAGGCGTCGGGTCCGGCAACGGACCCGGCGCTTTTTCATTTCAATGGACGGAGGGCGTTTCATATACTGGTCAAAATGTTGCCTGCGAGGAAACGATGACCGACCAGCTCCAAAATCCCCACGCCATGGACGGTGCGCGCGAAAACAGCCTTGAGGTCGCCATCGGCCATCAGGTGCGCGAATATCGCACCAAGCTGGGCATGACCGTGGCCGATCTGGGCCGTCAGGCCAATCTCAGCCCCGGCATGCTGTCGAAGATCGAGAACGGCGTCACCTCGCCGTCGCTGTCAACGCTGCAATCGCTGTCCCGCGCGCTGAACGTTCCGGTGACCGCGTTCTTCCGCAAGTTCGAGGAACAGCGCGACGCCACTTACGTGAAATCGGGTCAGGGGCTGGCCATCGAGCGGCGCGGCACCCGTGCCGGCCATCAGTACCATCTGCTGGGCCACACCATCGGCAAGAATCTGGTGGTCGAGCCCTATCTGGTGACGCTGACCGAACAGTCGGACGTGTTTCCGCTGTTCCAGCATTCCGGCCTGGAATTCATCTATGTGCTGGAAGGCGATGTCGCCTATCGCCACGGCAACAAGCTTTACGCCATGGAAGCGGGCGATTCGCTGTTCTTCGACGCCGACGCCCCGCATGGACCCGAGGAATTGCGCAAGCTGCCCATCCGCCTGCTGTCGGTGATCGTCTATTCCCGCAGCGGCGACGTGTAAGGGCGGCGGGCGCGCGGCGGCTCAGGCGCCGTTCGCCATCGCCATCAGCTCGCGCTCGCCGGGCAGGTTGCCGGGTTCGTCGCGGTAGCTGTTGCTGCCGTGGGTGATGGCGCCCTGCCACTTGCGTTCCAGCGCCTCGCGGTCCGGGCTGGTGCGGAACTGGGCCAGGAAGGTGTTGATGGCGTTCAGCAGTCTGGCGCCCGACGCCTCGGCGGCGACGCCCACGGCGTAGTAATAGGGCCGTGGCGCCAGATTGCCGCCGATGATCTCGATCTTGCCGTGCCACGGGCTGTCGGGCGACGTGCAGGCCCAGTGATAGATGGGAAGATCGACGCAAAAGCCGTCGACCACGCTGTTGGCAAGGCAGTCGTGAATGCGGCTCTGATCGGAATAAGCCACCAGATTGGCCAGGGTGACGCGGCCGCCCGGCTTGGACATGTTGGCCTGCCAGCGCACGCCGGCCGCTTCCAGCACGGCGAAGGCGCCGGGGTCGTTGATGGCGCCCAGCACCTTGCCGTCCAGATCGGCCAGACCCTTGATGCGGTCGTCGCCGCTGCGTCGGGCCAGCACGAAGGGCAGCCAGGTATAGGTGTCGGAATAGGCGACGCCGGCAAAAGCGGCGCTGGGCGGCAGTGCCGACCACACCACGTCCACCGGCGGTTCGCCGGCATGGCGGCCGGCGGTCAGCAGTTCGGTCAGCTGATCCCACGGGTGCTCGACGAAGTCGCAGGCGACGCCCAGCCAGCGGGCGAAGGCGCGGGCGTATTCCACGTCCAGCCCTTCCAGTTCGGCGCCCAGCTTGCGGCGGAACGACAGGCCGACGAAGCCGGGCTCGACACCGATGCGCAGGGTACCGCGCGCCTTGATGTCGGCCAGCCGGTCGAAGCCGGGGTCCAGCACCAGGCGCTGCTTTTGGGCCAGGGCGTGCAGGCCGGTCAGGCGCCGGCCCGGCGGTGCGTCCAGGCAACGGGACAACTCGCCCAGTTCGTCGCCCACCCAGGCCATCTTGTCCAGCGTGCGGGTGCGGGTGGCGTTGCCCAGGTCGATCATCTCGCGGATGACGCCGTTATGGCTGGCGATGTCGTCCACATTGGCGGCGATGCCGGTCAGCATGGTTTCCAGATCGCCCAGCGAGGCTTCGGTCAGGTCCTGCAGCTGCGCCAGCTCGGACGCCACCTCGGCCACCGTCTGCTCCAGGATGGCGAAGATGTCGGTGAAATCCAGCGCCTCGGCGGCCTCGGCGGCCTGTTTCAGGGTGTGGCCGGCCAGGGTGCCCACCTCGTTGGCGACCACGGCGAAGCCCTGGCCGTGCTCGCCCGCCCGTGCCGCCTCGATGCGGGCGTTCATGGCCAGCATGCGCACCTTTTGGCCGATGCCGGCGATGGATTGCAGCACGCGGGCGGCGTGGGCGCCCTTGTCCTGCAGGGCGCGGGTGCTGTCGTCCAACCGGTGCTTGATGGATTGGGCGATGGTGTCGATGCGCGCCTCGGTCGACCGCCGTACGGTGCCGGCGCGGGAATTGGATTCCTCAAGGTCACGCTCGGTAGAGAGCAGTGCTCGCGTCAGCTCGCTGGTGCGGGCGGCGATCTCGTCGAAGGCCTGGGCCTGGCAGCTGGCGGCGGTGACGGCGTGGCCGGTCAGGTGGCGGGCATGCCGCACCACGGCGGCGGCGGCCGGCACCGGATCGGGAACGGCCTCGGTTATCTCGGGCAGGCTGGTGCCGGGGGCGATGTCGTTGGACAAGATCATGCCTGTCGTTCTCCCGCCTTCGTGGCGCGCCGGGGGCGCGCATAAGGTTTGAAGAAATGTGCAAATGATGTGCCAGGGATACCTGTCCGCAATATCAACTGGTTACAAAATAGCCACCTGCATGGATGATTAAAATATATGCATTTGTGGGCGGCAAACATGCAAAAGGCCCGTGACCAGGGTGTCCTGCTCACGGGCCTTGGCAATGGCGGCCGGCGACCTCAGCCGGCTTTCTTCACCCCGGCCATGACGATGCCGGTGGCGGATTGCGCGGCCAGCGAGGTGGTGCGCAGGTCTTCGGGCTCGAGGTTGTGGACGTTGGTCTTGCCGGTGCAGCGCGCCATCATCGAGCATTCCGACACCGCCGCCTTGAGGAAGCGGCCCAGCGAGGCGGCCGCGTCGTCGGCGGCCGAAGCGTCGAACTCCATGCCGGTGGCCGAGGGCACGCCGCCCATGGCGATGCCGGCGGCGACGCCGGCAATGCCGCCGGTGCAGCCCAACGCCATGGCCTTGGCCATGTCGCTGCCCGAACGCAGGCCGCCGAACCACAGCACCGGCATGGCCTCTTCGGCTTTCAGCGCGCGCAGCTTGCGAACGGCGGCGGTCAGCAGCGACAGATCGGGCGCGCCGGCCAGATCGGCCCAGTCGGCGGGCAGGGCGCCGCTGCCGTCCAGCACCAGCAGGTCGGCCTTTTCGGTTACCGCCAGGGTGATGGCGGCATCCAGGTTGGCGCCGGTGGCGACCACGCCCCATTTCTGGCCCGCGCCGGCCAGCTCGGGCTTGGCGGGGGCGGCATGGGGGGCGGCCACCGCCACCACGATGGCGGCGGACGGGTCGGCCTTGGTGCCGGGGGACAGCAATTGCAGCCACGGCACCTGCGGCGCGTCCAGCCCCAGCCGGCCCACATAGGCGCCGCCCGATTCGGCCAACGCCTGGGCGGCGGCCTTGCGGATGGCGGCAGGCGCGGTGTCAAGGCCGCTGACCAGCATGGGATGCTGCAGCGTCAGGCCGTCGCCCAGCTCGGTCAGCGTCTTGCAGGCTTCGCGATAGGGGTCGATGACCAGACGGGTCAGGTTGGCGGGCAGGAACACCAGCTCGTCGAAGCCGGCACGGTGACCGGCGGGGAACGGGTTGGGCCGTCCGCCCAGGCGGGCGCGGGTCAGCCGGGCCACATCGGCGGGGCCGGCATCCT
>DATGXU010000228.1:0-7868 GCA_035298685.1 Magnetospirillum sp.
CGCCAGAGGCCATTTCCCCAATGACGACGCGGCCCTCAAGCTCCTGTTTCTGGTCTTGAACCGCGCCGAAAAAGAATGGACCATGCCCGCACGGGAATGGAACATGGCCAAGGCCCAGTTCGCCATCCAATTCGGCGAGCGGTTTACTCAGGCCATGATGCGATGATCAACCGCCCGCCCGTACACGGAATTCCTGACAGTCCCTTGCAAACCCGCGATTTGAACCTGCACCCCGCGTGTGAATGACTGCTTTCGGGCGCAGCGGCGCCGTCCCCAAAAGGCACAGATGGGCGCAAACCTGCCACCAAAAAAAATCGGCAGAGGCCGGTCAGGGGCTGCGCGGCATAATGCGTCTCCAGCATCCTTAATGGACGCATGGTGGACGCATGTTGGGACACGTCCCGTAACCCCGCGGAATCCCACACAAAAAAATCAATGCACCGTGCACGCCATGCAGGGATCGAAGCTGCGCACCACGTGTTGCACGGCGATTGGGGTTGTTTCGCCGGGGGGGATGGGGGTGCCGGCCAGGGCTTGTTCCAGCGGGCCGGGGGTGCCGTGGGCGTCGCGGGGTGAGAAGTTCCAGGTGGTGGGGGCTATGATCTGATAGCTGCGGATGACGCCGCTTTCCAGGGTCAGCCAATGGCCCAGGGCGCCGCGGGCGGCTTCGGTCAGGCCGATGCCGGTGCCGCGCAGGGGCAGGGGGCTTTCCACGCAGAACGGTTCGCCCGGCCGCAGGGCGCGCACCCATGCTTCCATGGCGATCACCAGACGGGCCAGTTCCACCATGCGCATGACGATGCGGTCCAGCACCGCGCCGCCCGAGGCCGCCACCAGATCGGCGGCCAGCGGGTCGCCGGCCACCATGTGGCGGGCCAGCGCGCCCACCTCGACCACGCGGCCGTTCAGGCGCGGCGCCTTGCTCCACGAATAGGCGCCGGGTTTGTCGGCGTCGGGCTGGGTGGGGCCGTCCATCCAGGCATGGGTCAGGTCCTCGGCCACCTGGGTGGGATCGTAGGCATGGCGTTTGCCGTCCATCACCACGCCCGCCGGCCATAGGCCGAAGCTGCCATGCGACAGGAAGGCGCCGGGGCCGCGCCCAAGGCGGTCGAGCCCGAGGTCGCGGGCGATATGCAGGAACAGGCGGAAGTCGCCGCATTGCGGCGGGGCGACGTCGGCCCAGGCGTCCAGCGCCGCCCGCGACGACAGCTGCGCCACGTTTTCCAGGCGGTCGGCGAAGACGATGGTTTCCAGCGCCTCGCGGAACTCGGCCAGGATGGCGATCAGCCGCACCCGCTCGCCGGCATCGACGCCTTTGGTGGTTCCGCCCGGCTGAATGGCCAGGGAATGGGGCCATTTGCCGGCCAGCAGTCCCATCAGGTGCAGGAAACGCGCCCGCGCCGGCATCAGCGCGCGCTGCGCTTCGCCCTCTCCGGCGGCGAAGCGCCGTTGTGCGGCGGCGAACCACGGCCGGCCGGCATAGGCGGCACGGGCGAAATCGGGCATGAAGAACAGCACGAAATGGGTCAGGTGGTCGGCGGCGTTCTCGGCCGCCAGCACCAGATCGGCGGCCAGGCGGCCGTTGGGCGGCGGTTCCACCCCGGCCACCTGGGCCAGGGCGCGGGCGGCGGCCACCGATTGCGACACCGAACAGATGCCGCAGATACGTGGCGCGATCACCAGCGCGTCCTCGGGGGCGCGGCCCGCCAAGATCTGCTCGAAGCCGCGATACATGGGGGCGGTGACGCGGGCTTCGCGCACCACGCCATCGGCCACGTCCAGGGTGACCTCAAGGTCCCCTTCGACGCGGTTGAACGGGCCGACGATCAGGCGGGTGGAATGTTCGGTCACGGCGTCTTCGGGGGTCTGCGGGCGGGGGGAACCACCACGTGGTCGGCATGGGCGTTGGTGCGGACCCGTTGCGGTGTGGCGGATTTGGACAGTGCCGCCAGGGCGACGAACCACGCCTTGGGCATGTCCACCGGCAGACCGACGGGAATGCCCGCCACCTTGGCGGTTTCCTGGAACGGCGCCACCGGGTCCTGAAAGCCCGGCGAGGTGCAGTTGATGCAGGTGAAACCGCCATCGGTGCACGAGCCGGCGCCGTTCCAGCGGCGGATGTTGCAGTCGCCGGGCGCCTGGGTCGCCTTGCAGCCCATGTTTTCCATCAGGCAGCCGCGATCCGACGGCTTGGCGGCGCTGGCCTTGAATTCATAGAACTCGTTGCGGCTGCAGCCGTGATGCGCCAGATGATCGGCGAAGGCGCGCGGGCGGTTGAGCGAGTCCAGGCGCCCGGTGTCGAAACCGCCCAGTGCCAGATCGGCCAGCGTCTCGACCATCCAGCCGGGATGAGGGGCGCAACCGGCCACGTTGATCACCGGCAGGCCGGCGCCCGAGCGGAACCCGGCGCCCAGCAGGCCGCCGGCCTCGGCGCCGGCATAGGCCAGCCCGACCGCGTCGGTGGGGTTGACGGTGGCCGAGGGCACGCCCCCGAAGGCCGCGCAGCTGCCGATGGCGACCACATGGCGGGCGCGGGCGGCGATGGCGGCCACCCAATGGGACACCGGCTTGCCGGTACCCGACAATATCTGGAAACGGCCGCTGCCATGGGGGCCGGTCAGCACCGCGCCCTCGACGCACAGCGCGTCGACCGTCAGCGCGCCATCGGCGGCGGCCTGCAGGATCGACAGCGCCTCGGCCCCCGATTGCTCGGACAGCGACGGATGCCACAGCAGGCGGATGTTGAAGCGGTCTAGCGCGCGGATCAGCCCCACATCGTCGGCGCCCAGGGCCGACATGGTGCAGCCGCCGCAGCTTCCCGCCTGCAGCCAGAGTACGGAAAAGGGGTCGCTCATGGCGCCGACATTAGGCTTTCGGGCCGCGCCCATGCAAGCGAAGAGGGGCCCCGAAGGGCCCCTCTTGCATTATACCGTGGCGGTTTCCGCCGGCGCCTTGGGCTCGGCCGGGGCCTGGGCCTCGGGCGTCTTGGGCGGGAAGGTCGAGATGATCGAGGTGACCAGCGCCGCCAGGAACGGCATGGACTGCACCACCAGCACCACCGACCACAGGCGCACCTCGGGGTCCCAGAAATTGTGCTTGGGGATCAGCACGGCGACAGCGGCGATCCAGTGCAGCGCCATCAGCGAACTTTCCTCGAGCGTCATCTTCACCGCGTCCTTCAGGCCGACCTTTTCGGCCATCTTGGGCGTGCGCATGAACGGCGTGTGCTTGGTGAAGATGCCCTGCCACATGGCCCAGGCGATGGCGTAGGTCAGGCCCATGCCGGCCACCGCCGACAGGAACCGCCGCTTCCAGCTGCACTTGACCCGGGTGGTGTACAGGAAGATGTGGTGGACGATCTTGGCGACGAACACGCCCACCGTCGGCAGGATGAAGAAAGCCAGCGGGGTGTCGAAATAGCGCGGCGCCAGCACCATGCCCAGCGTCCAGAACAGGCTGGTGATGCAGAACAGCAGATAGAAGGCGTCGGCGAACCACGGCAGCCAGCCCGAGACGAAATGGTACTTCTGGGCGGCGGTCAGGCCGGTGTTCTTGAACGGGATCAGCGCCTTCCAATGGGCCTTGAGGATCTGCACGGCACCATAGGCCCAGCGGAAACGCTGTTTCTTGTACGCCATGAAGGAATCGGGCACCAGGCCGTGGCCCATGCGTTCCTGCACGTAGTTGGACTCGTAGCCCATCTGCATCATGCGCAGGCCAAGCTCGGCGTCCTCGCAGATGCACCACTCGGCCCAGCGGCCGGACTTTTCCATCACTTCCTTGCGCACCAGGGTCATGGTGCCGTGCTGGATGATGGCGTTGGCCTCGTTGCGGAACACCATGCCGATATCGAAGAAACCGGCATATTCCCAGTTGATCATTTCCTTGAACAGGTCGTTTTCCCAGCCGCGGTGATCCTGGGGCGCCTGCACATGGCCGACCTTGGGGTCGTCGAAATAGGGCACCAGGGCCGACAGCCAGTCCTTGCGCACCTGATAGTCCGAATCGACCACGCCGATGATCTCGGCCTCGGGGTCGGTGACCGACAGGCCGAAATTAAGCGCGCCCGCCTTGGCGCCGGGCCACGGCGCCAGATGGTAGAACTTCACCTTGTCGCCCAGGCTGGCGCAATAGGCCTCGACCGGCTTCCACACCTCTTCCTTCTTCGTGTTGTTGTCCAACACGATGATTTCGAAGTTGGGATAGTCCATGGCCATCAGCGAATCGATGGTCAGCTTCACCATCTCGGGCGGTTCGTTGTAGCAGGGCAGGTGGATCGACACCTTGGGGAACCGGGTCAGGCTGCCGGGCGGCAGCGGCTTGAAGCCGCGCTTCATCTTGCCGGTCCAGGTCAGCTCGGTCAGTTCGATGCCGTTGATCAGCACCACCACCAGCAACAATAGCTGGGCCGGCAACAGCACGCCGACCATCAGTTCGGTGGCCGGCGCCAGATCGCGCACCACCGGGGTCGACATGGTCCAGATCACCAGGGTGGCGGCGAACTGCACCAGCATGGCGAAGAAGATCTTGCCCGGCAGGCGCAGTTCCTTCCACTTACCCAGGAACCACACCACCGGCAGGATGGCGATCAGGGCGGCGGCGGCGGCCTGGAACGGCCATTCCTTGAACTCGACGATCGGCCCGATCCAGTTGAACTTGGGCTTGCGGTCGACGGTGAAGATGCCCCAGTGCTTTTCCGAGGCGGTGTTGTCGAGGTTCACCTTCCACGGCTGGTCGAACGCCTCGACCACGTTGTAATCCAGGTTTTCCTCGTGCGCCCAGTTCAGGAACTGGCGCAGGAACAGCGCCTGGTTGACCAGCGACGGCTCGGCGCTGCCATACGAGCGGCCGGCGGACGGCCAGCCCACTTCGCCGATGAACAGGGGCTTGTCGGGATAGGCGTTCTTGACCTCGCGCACCATGCGCTTGGTGAAGTCCAGCGCCTGGGAAATATCCACGCGCTCCCAGAACGGCAGGGTGTGCAGGGTGATGAAATCCACCTCCTGCGCCACCTCGGGGTGCTCCAGCCAGATGGACCACGCCTCGGCGGTCGAGATTTTCACCCGCTCGGGCAGCGCCGCGCGGGCGCGCCGCAGATAGCGGATCATCTGTTCCGGGGTCAGGCGGTGCAGGGTCAGGTTTTCGTTGCCGATGATCACCCGCTCGACGTTGGGATTGTCGCGCGCGATGCGGATGATGTTTTCCAGCTCGACCTCGTTGCGGGCCAGACGCTCGTCCAGCCACGCGCCGGGCAGCGCCTTCAGGCCGTGCTTGCCCGCCAGTTCCGGCACCTGATCCAGCCCTTCCAGGGTGGAGTAGGTGCGCACCTGCTGGACGGTGCCGGCCAGCATGGCCAGATCCTCGTCCATCTCGGCGCGGGTGGGCAGCAGGGTTTCGTCCAGCTGCGGCAGCTTGCGCACGATGGTGGGATCGTCGTCGGCGCGCGACGGCGAGAACGACACGCTCTTGATGGTTCCCGCCCATGGCATGGCGGTCTGGGGCCGGTTGACGGCGTACCAGAAACCAAGATTGCCAAGCACGATCAGGATGAGAACCACGAGACCGGAAAGACGCATGGAGCTGCTTGCCCGTATTTCAGTTGGAGCGGAGGCCGGAGAACCGTGGGTGAAACGGCGCGGCCTTGGGCGCCCTTGGGTTGGCTATCATTGCACCAACCGGGCGCCGCGAAAAGATGGCGGCGAACATTATCCCTGCATGCCCTGCCTGTCCATGGGCTGGCAGGAAGCCATCACAACATGGCGGCATTGGGGCAAGGCCTGATGGCCGACCTGACCGTGTGGGGGCTTCCCCCATCGCCCCGTCCTGGGGTACACCCACCGCTCGTTCCGACGACCCCATGGGGAAAGATGTCCGCACCCACTTCGATCATCGCCCGCATTGCCCAGGAACTGGGCGCCCGCGACTCCCAGGTTCTGGCCGCCGTCCAATTGCTGGACGAAGGCAGCACCGTGCCGTTCATCGCGCGCTACCGCAAGGAAGCCACCGGCGGACTGGACGACACCCAACTGCGCACTCTGGAAGAGCGGCTGCTGTACCTGCGCGAGATGGAGGAGCGGCGCGCCGCCATCCTGGCCTCGATCGAGGAACAGGGAAAGCTGACCGACGAGCTGAAGGGGCAGATCCTGGCCGCCGACACCAAGGCGCGGCTCGAGGACCTGTACCTGCCCTACAAGCAGAAGCGCCGCACCAAGGCGATGATCGCCCGCGAGGCCGGGCTGGAGCCGCTGGCCGATGCACTGCTGACCGATCCCAATCTGGTGCCCGAGGCCGAGGCGGCCAAGTACGTGGATGCCGACAAGGGCGTGGCCGACGTCAAGGCGGCGCTGGACGGCGCCCGCCAGATCCTGATGGAACGCTTCGCCGAGGATGCCGAGCTGCTGGGCGCCCTGCGCGACCATCTGTGGGACAGCGCGGTGCTGGTGTCGTCGCTGGCCGACGGCATGGCGGAAAAGGGCGCCAAGTTCAGCGACTATTTCGATTATCGCGAGCCGCTGAAGGCGATTCCGTCCCATCGCGCCCTGGCCTTGTTCCGTGGCCGCAACGAAAATGTTCTGAACCTGAAACTCTTGCCGGCCGACGAAGCGGCGGTGCCCGAGGGCGAGGTGTTCCGTGGTCCCGGCGAGTGCGAACTGAAGATCGCGCGCCGCTTCCGCGTCAGCGACCAGGGCCGCCCGGCCGACGCCTGGCTGGCGGAAACCGTGCGCTGGGCCTGGCGGGTGAAGATGCATCTTCATTTGGAGTTGGAATTGACCGGCCGCCTGCGCGAAGCCGCCGAGGAGGAGGCCATCCAGGTCTTCGCCCGCAACCTGCGCGCCCTGCTGCTGCAGGCGCCGGCGGGCCAGCGGCCGACCCTGGCGCTCGACCCCGGCATCCGCACCGGCGTCAAGGTGGCCGCCATCGACGGCACCGGCAAGGTGGTGGAAACCACCACCGTCTATCCGTTCCCGCCCAAGCAGGACGTGATGGGCTCGCTGCTGGCGTTGGCGTCGGTGTGCCGCAAGCACAAGCTGGAACTGGTGGCCATCGGCAACGGCACCGCCAGCCGCGAGACCGACAAGCTGGCCGGTGCGCTGATCAAGCGCAATCCCGAGCTGAAGCTGGAGAAGCTGGTGGTCAGCGAGGCCGGCGCCTCGGTCTATTCGGCCTCGGAACTGGCGGCCAAGGAATTCCCCGATCTCGACGTGTCGCTGCGCGGCGCCGTTTCCATCGGCCGCCGCTTGCAGGACCCGCTGGCCGAGCTGGTCAAGATCGACCCCAAGAGCATCGGCGTCGGCCAGTACCAGCACGACGTCAACCAAAGCAAGCTGGGCCGCAGCCTGGATGCGGTGGTGGAAGACTGCGTGAACGCCGTCGGTGTAGAGGTGAATACCGCCTCGGCGCCGCTGCTGGCTCGCGTCGCCGGCCTTAGTACCACTGTCGCGGCCAACGTCGTCGCCTTTCGCGACCGCAACGGCCCGTTCGCCAGCCGCGAGGCGCTGAAGCAGGTGGACCGCCTGGGGCCGAAGGCGTTCGAACAGGCCGCCGGCTTCCTGCGGGTGATGAACGGCGTCAATCCGCTGGACGCCAGCGGCGTCCACCCCGAAGCCTATGCGGTGGTCGAGCGCATCGCCACCGCCACCGGGCGTGACGTGCGCGGCATGATCGGCGACGTCGCCTTCCTGCGCTCGCTGAAGCCGGCGCAGTTCACCGACGACACCTTTGGCGAACCCACCGTGCGCGACATCCTGAAAGAGCTGGAAAAGCCCGGCCGCGACCCGCGTCCCGAGTTCAAGACGGCCGAGTTCAAGGAAGGCGTCGAGACCATGGAGGACCTGAAGCCGGGCATGATCCTGGAAGGCGTGGTGACC
>DATGXU010000229.1:0-3249 GCA_035298685.1 Magnetospirillum sp.
CGACGGCCGCATCACCCGCGAGGAACTGGACGCCCGCCGCAACGCCCGCTTCGAGGCGCTGGATACGGATCGCGACGGCAAGTTGTCGGCCCAGGAGCTGCGTTCGGCCCAGAACGCCATGCGCCGCGACATGCTTGATCCCAGCGCGCGCTAGGGGAGGTATGGGCATCCGAGGTTGGGTTCCCCCTTCGCGTCTCTCCTGCGGCGCGTGCGTGCCCCCAAATGGAAAGCATGCGAGCCGAAGGAGGAAACCATGGCGCGTTACGTCAGTCCGTGGGTGGTGGCAGCCCTGATCCTGCCGGCGGTGGCCCAGGCCCAATTGGCCCCCAGCCAAGGCGGACGCGCCGCGCTGGCGGCGTTCAACCGCCTGGATGGCAACGGCGACCGCGCCCTTGGTCGCGACGAGCTTGCCATGGTCAGCCGCCGGAAAGCCGCCGACGCCCTGTTCTCGCTGATGGATGCCGATGGCGACGGCCGCCTGTCGGTCAAGGAGTTGGGCGCCGCCAGCGGGGCGTTGCTGGCCCGGTTCGATGCCTATGACGTCAACAAGGACGGCTTCGTCTCGCGCCAGGAATTCCCCAATTTCGTCGATCCCCGGCTGCTGGAGGCGCTGGACCGCGACGGCGACGGCCGTCTCAGCCTGGCCGAACTGCGCCCGGCCTTCGCCGGTTCGGTGGCCAGGGCCGTTCCGGTTCACTCCCCTCGTAAAACGATCAACAAGCCGGCGGATTCGCCGCAGGCCTGGTGCTGGGTCACCGGCTTCGGCAGCGACCGCTGGACGCTCGAGGCGCCGGTGACCTGGGGGCGCTGCCGTACGCGGTGATGGAATCCCGCCGGCCATGATGGTTCAATGGCGTTCGGCCATTCCGGGACACGTCGCCATGCTTCGACCTGCCGCGCTGATCGCTGTGCTTTGCCTTGCCGCCACGGCCAACGCCGCCGACGGCAAGAATTCGGGCACCACCGTCATCCTGTCCGATCGCGACCGGGGGCGGACCATCGGCAAGGTGGACGGCGAAACCGTGGTGCTGCAAAGCACGCCCGGCGGCACGGTGGGCAAGATCGGCAACGACAAGGTGCTGCTGCACGCGGATGGCCGGGGCAACACCGTCGGCAAGGTGGGCAGCCGCAAGATGTTCTGCCTCACCGATCCGGCCAGCGGGCTGACCCTGTGCAAATAGTCGGCGGCGTTTGGAGCGCCGAGCGTCAACGCTGACGCTCGATGATCTAAGGGCAGGGGTGCTTGCCGTTGCGGGGGTCGCACAGGCTGACGGTCTTGGCGAACTCGCCCCAATCCTTGAGCATATTGGGGGGGAAGGCGGGGTTCTGGTCCTTGCCGAAGGCCGGGCCGCGCCATTGCCGTTGCACCACGTACAGGGCGTCGCGGCCACGGATGGCCTGAACCAGGGCAAAGCCGCCCAGCCCCGAAGGTCCGCGCGTGCAGGTCACCGTCACCGTGGCGGCGGGATAGCCGTTGTTCTGGGTTTCCGACACCGGGCCGGGGCCGGCGGCTTCGCAATTGTCGCGGCTATAGGCAATGATGCCCTCGACAAAGCTGCGCGCCGATTGTTCCGAGCCGGGATAGGCCTGCACGGTGATGGCCTGGGTCCATTGCTTGTCGCTTTCGCCCGGCGGAAACAGGCGCGAGATCACCATTTTCTCGCCGCGCTGGATGGGAATGGCGCTCCATCCGGCCGGCGCGTTCATCAGCAGGCGTTCGCCCACCTGTTGCTGGGCTTGGGCCGGCAGCGCCGCAAGAATGGCCGCCAGGGCAAGAAGGGGCAGGCGCATGGCAGGCTCCGTCAATAGGCTTTGGCCAGGGCGTGGCGAACCACCTTGCGCATCACGGTCGGCAGCGCCTGATCGCCCAACTGATCCAACGGACACCAGATACCCCGCGCCAGCGGGTTGGGTCCAGTTCTTCCCGCCACCAGCCGCAATTCCAGATGGAAGTGGGTGAAGGTGTGGCGCACCAGCCCCGGCAACAGACGCCAGTCGGCGGCAAGCGGCGCCTCGGCGCGGGCTTCCTCGACCTCCCAGGTGCCTTCGCGCCAGGTGGTCGAGGGGATCTCCATCATGCCGCCCAGCAACCCGGTCGGCGGCCGCCGGCGCAGCAGCACGGCGCCATCCTTGCGCACGGTCCAGAACGCCAGTCCGTGCCGGGTGGGGCGTTCGGCCTTTTCCACCTTGGCCGGCAGCGCGGCCTCGATACCCTGGCGCCGCCCGGCGCAGGCATCCATCCATGGGCACAGGCCGCAGGCGGGGTTGCGTGGCGTGCAGATGGTGGCGCCCAAATCCATCACCGCCTGGGCATAATCGCCGCAGCGTTGCTCGGGCGTCAGCGTCGCCGCCAGTGCCTTCAGGGAGGGCTTGGCGGCGGGCAGGGGGTCGGTGACGGCGAAGATGCGGGCCATCACCCGTTCCACATTGCCGTCCACCACCACCGCCTTGCGGCCGAAGGCGATGGCGGCGATGGCCGCCGCCGTGTAGTCGCCGATGCCCGGCAGCTTGCGCAACGCCGCCTCGTCATCGGGAAACAGCCCCTCGCGCCATTCCGCCACCACCTTGGCGCATTGATGCAGGTTGCGGGCGCGGGCGTAATAGCCCAGGCCCGCCCAGGCGTGCATGACGTCCTCGACCGGCGCTTCCGCCAAGGCTTGCACCGTCGGCCAGCGTTCCAGGAAGCGCAGGAAATAGGGGGCGACCGCCTGCACCGTGGTTTGCTGCAGCATCACCTCGGACAGCCAGACGTGATAGGGATCGGCGGTTTCACCGGGGCGCGACCGCCACGGCAGAACGCGCGCATTGCGGTCGTACCAGCGCAGCAGATGGGCGGACAGATCGGCGGGGGCAGAGACGGACATGGCGCCAGGATAGTGGAAATCGTATCCTTGCCGCCATGACCAAGAACGCGCCTCCGAAAAGCGACGACGACCGCCGCATCCAGGGCATGGTGTCCATCGCCGTGCCGGCCGATCGCGTGACCAAGCCGGTGTTCGGCCGGCATGGGTTCGTGTCGGGTGCCTTGGTGGTGGATTGGGCGGCCATCGTCGGTTCGGCGGTGGCGTCGCACACCTTGCCGCTGCGCATCAAGTTCCCGCCCAAGGAACGGGGCGAGGGCACGCTGGAAATCAAGGTGGCCAACAGCGCCTTCGCCACCGAATTGCAGCATCTGGAACCGCTGATCGTGGAACGCATCAACGGCTATTTCGGCTGGAAGGCGGTGGCGCGGCTGCGCCTGCGCCACGG
>DATGXU010000230.1:0-3587 GCA_035298685.1 Magnetospirillum sp.
CCCGCCTGTACAAGCAGACCGGCGGCGTGGTGCGCATCGTCGGCTATGCCCCGGCGCCGGTGTTCGGCGGCGACGCGGTCAGCCAGATGATGGGCGGCCTGGATGCCTCGATGAAGCGGGCCAACGCGGTCGCCCGCGAACTGACCAAGCGCGGCGTTCCCGCCGGCAAGATCATGGTGGGGGCCGACACCGCCGCCAATCTGGGCGACACCGGCGCCCAGGTCTTCATCGACGTCATTTGAACGCCCGGCGCGGTCGCATCGCCGAGGCGTTGGGGATCATCGCCCCCAACGTGCCCGCCTTCGACCGCGCCGCCATCCTTGACCACGCCGAGGACTCGCCGGGTCTGCGCACGGCATCGCCGCAGGCGGCGGCGTGGGCGTCGCTGGTGGCCTATGTGCGCCACACCTACACCGATTACGACGACCTGTTGGCCGACGGCACCGACGTGGACGCCGCGCGCTTTTTCGTCGTCGATCACATCAACGACGTGCTGGCGGAATGGGGATGCCGCAAGCGGGTAAGCGACGCGCCCGGCGAGGGCTGAAACATAGAGGCTGAAGCGTGATGCACATTTAGGGCATCACGTTTCAGCGACCGCGCCACCGACGGGTGATCGGCCCTTCCGCCCTTGCCCCGCCGGGCTTCATCGCCGCACCCTGCCTGGGCCCGCACAACTGGGGGCGATGGGTGGGATGCGCGGTTCTACCCAAAAAGATATCGATTCTTAACCCTGGCCGCGCTAGATATGGCCCCTTCCCAATCCTCGCTGCCGCCCTATCGGGCCTACAGTTTGTGCGAGGCCGGATTGGCGGATGAAAGATCGGCATCATGAGCACGGAACAGGAATTCCATCGGATCAAGCGCCTTCCCCCCTATGTGTTCGCTGAAGTGAACGCAATGAAGGCCCGAGCTCGTGCCGCCGGCGACGACATCATCGATTTCGGCATGGGCAACCCCGACCAGCCCACCCCCGACCACATCGTCGACAAGCTGGTGGAAGCCGCCCGCAACCCGCGCGCCCACCGCTATTCCATGAGCCGCGGCATCCCCGGCCTGCGCAAGGCGCTGGTGAACTATTACCACCGCCGCTTCGGCGTCGAGCTGGACCAGGAAAGCGAGTGCATCGTCACCCTGGGCTCCAAGGAAGGCCTGGCCAATCTGGCCAACGCCATCACCAGCCCGGGCGACGTGGTGCTGGTGCCCAATCCCAGCTATCCCATCCATCCCTATGGCTTCATCATCGCCGGCGGTTCGTGCCGCTATGTGCCGGTGACGCCGGATGCCGAATTCCTGCGCGCGCTTGACCGCGCCGTGCGCCATTCGGTACCCAAGCCCATCG
Organism: Magnetospirillum sp.; assembly: GCA_035298685.1. Lineage (GTDB taxonomy): Bacteria > Pseudomonadota > Alphaproteobacteria > Rhodospirillales > Magnetospirillaceae > Magnetospirillum. The sequence continues at coordinate 1,343 of DATGXU010000230.1, forward strand.
CGCTGGTGCTGAACTATCCCAGCAACCCCACCGCGCTGCTGGCCGATCTGGACTTCTATGGCCAGGTGGTGGATTTCTGCCGCCATCACGGCATCTGGGTCCTGTCGGACCTGGCCTATTCGGAAATCTATTTCGACGTCGCCCCGCCGCCGTCGATCCTGCAGATTCCGGGGGCCAAGGACATCGCCGTGGAGTTCACCTCCATGTCGAAGACCTACAACATGCCGGGCTGGCGCATCGGCTTCGCCGCCGGCAACAAAAAGCTGATCGGCGCCCTGGGCCGCATCAAGTCGTATCTGGATTACGGCGCCTTCACCCCCATCCAGGTGGCGGCCACCGCCGCGCTGAACGGCCCCCAAGACTGCGTCGAGGATATCCGCCAGTTGTACAAGGCGCGCCGCGACGTCCTGATCGAGGGCCTGCACGCCGCCGGCTGGGACGTGCCCTCGCCGCCCGCCACCATGTTCGCCTGGGCGCCCATTCCCAAGGCTTTCGCCCATCTGGGCTCGCTGGAATTTTCCAAGCTGCTGATGCGCGAGGCCCAGGTGGCCGTGGCGCCGGGCATCGGCTTCGGCGAATACGGCGACAATTACGTCCGCATCGGTCTGGTGGAAAACCGCCACCGGACCCGGCAGGCGGTCCGCAACATCAAAGCCTTCCTGGGCAATTACGACAAGGTCCTGGAAGAGTCGGAAAAACAACGCGCGGTGGCTGGCTGATGAAACCGTTGAAGATCGCTGTTGCCGGTCTGGGCACCGTTGGTGCCGGCCTGATCAAGCTTTTGTCCGACAATGCCGAATCCATCGCCGCCCGCTCCGGGCGCGCCATCCAGGTGACGGCGGTGTCGGCCCGCGACCGCTCCAAGGATCGCGGCATCGTCATCGCCGACAGCGTGGCCTGGTACGAGGATGCCGCCAAGATGGCGGCCGAGGCCGACGCCGACGTGGTGGTCGAGGTGATCGGCGGCTCGGACGGCATCGCCAAGACCGTGGTGGAAACCGCCATCGGCCGTGGACTGCACGTGGTGACCGCCAACAAGGCGTTGCTGGCCCATCACGGCACGGCCCTGGCCGCCGCCGCCGAAGCCAAGGGCGTGTCGCTGAATTTCGAGGCGGCGGTCGCCGGTGGCATCCCCATCATCAAGGCGCTGAAGGAAGGTCTGGCCGGGAACTCCATTTCCCAGGTCACCGGCATCCTGAACGGCACCTGCAACTACATCCTGACCACCATGCGCGAGTCCGGCCGCGACTTCGCCGACGTGCTGGCCGAGGCGCAGGCGCTGGGCTATGCCGAGGCCGATCCCAGCTTCGACATCGACGGCGTCGACGCCGCCCACAAGCTGTGCATCCTGACCAGCCTGGCCTTTGCCACCCCGGTGGACTTCAAGTCCATGCACATCGAGGGCATCCGCCACATCTCGGCCGTCGATATCGACTTCGCCGAAAAACTGGGCTATCGCATCAAGCTGCTGGGCATCGCGCGACGCACCGACAAGGGTGTGGAACAGCGCGTGCACCCGTGCATGGTGCCGGTCAAGACCCCCATCGCCCATGTGGACGGCGTGTTCAACGCCGTGGTGGCGGAAGGCGATTTCGTCGGCCGCTCGATCTATGAAGGCCGTGGCGCCGGTGCCGGCCCCACCGCCTCGGCGGTGGCCGCCGACCTGATCGACATCGCCCGTGGCTGCCGCACGCCCACCTTCGGCGTGCCGGTGGCGGCGCTGAAGGCGTTGCCGGCCGCCCCGCTGGCGGCGCGCGAGGGCGCCTATTACATGCGCCTGATGGTGGTCGACCGCCCCGGCGTGCTGGCCGACGTGTCCGCCGCCCTGCGCGACGAGCAGGTTTCGGTCGAGCAGATGATCCAGCCCGGCCGCGCCCCCGGCGAGACCGTGCCCATGGTCATGACTCTGCACGAAACCAATGAAGCCGCCATCGAGCGTGCCGTCGCCCGTATCGAGAAGCTGCAGGCGGTGGTCGAGCCGCCGCGCATCATCCGTATCGAGCACCTGTAAGGGTTAGCACCGTATGCCCAACCGTATCTTCGTGCCGCCGCCGCAGGCGCTGGACCGCAATCTGGCCCTGGAAGTGGTGCGCGTCACCGAAGCCAGCGCCCTGGCCGCCGGACGCTGGGTCGGGCGCGGTGACGAAAAGGCCGCCGACGAGGCCGCCACCGCCGCCATGCGCGAGGCCCTGAACAGCCTTGCCATGGAAGGCGTCATCGTCAACGGCGATGCCGACGACGCCAC
>DATGXU010000231.1:0-4392 GCA_035298685.1 Magnetospirillum sp.
CGCGCCGGCAAATCGCCGGGCACGGCATTCAACAACGCCGCATTGGCGGCACGGGCGGAACAGACGTCACCGTCGAGCGCGTTCTCAAGCGCCTGGGCGCGCTGGCGCAACTGCTCGACGCGGGCTTCCTTTTCCGCCACCGGGTCGGGCGATTGGGCAAGGGCCGCCGACGACGCCATCAGGGCGGCGGTCAGCAAAAGGCGTGGCCAGCTCGGCATACCATGGGCTCCGTTTGTCGAAGGGTCAGCGGCGGATCAGCATTTCCACTTCGCGGTCGAGGGCTTCCCGCTCTTTGCGCAAGGCTTCCAGCCGCTTCTGCTTGTCGGCGTCGGGGGTGAAGGTGTCCTGCTGCACCATGCGGGTCTTGGCCTGCAGCGAATCGATCTGCTGCTTCAGCTGATCGGATTCGGCCTTCTTCCTGGCGTTGGCCTTTTCGGCGGCAGTCAAGCGCGAGCGCATGCCGTCGAGATCGCGCTGGAAGCTGGCATAGCGGGCCTCGGCCGCCTGGCGCTCGGCCTTGACGTCGGCGCTTTGGGCATTGGCGCGTTCAAGGGCGCGGTTCTGCTGGACGTTGATGTCGCGTTCGTTTTCCAGCGACTTCTGGCGCTCGCCCACGCGCTTGTCGTAGGTGCCGTCGGAGAGGTTCTTGACACCCGAAAAAAACCCGCCCTTGGCCGGATCGTCGTTGGTGGCACAGGCGGCAAGCCCGCCGGCCAAAGCCACGACGGAAAGCAAGCGTACGATCTTCATGACGATTCCCCCTTAACCCACGCGCGAGACGGTGCGGCGCTGCGCCAGCGAGTCGCGTTCCGCTTCCAACTGGGAAATTTGCTTTTCCAGCTTGGCCAGTTCGGCGTTCATGGCCTCGTTCTTGGCCCTGGGCGTGCCGGAAGCGGTCTGCTTGGCCGCCTCGGCATAGGTGTCGCGGCGCTTGTTCAGTTCCTTGATGGTGTTGTCCAGATAGGCGCGGTTGTCGTCGACGGCGGCCATCTTCTTCTTGGCCTGCTCCATGGTGATCTTGCCCGAGGCAAGCTCGCGGTCGATCTGGTCCATCCGGGCCTTGTCGTCGGCGATGACCTGGTGGGTGGTGGTGACCAGCCCGGCCAAGCGCTTGTTCTCGCCGCGCACGTCGCTGATCATGGAATCCAGCTGCTGTTCCTTGTTGGCGTACTTTTCCTGCTTGTCGGCCACATAGGCGCCCACGCCGCCGCCGATGACGGCACCGGCGGCACAGCCGATGGCGCCGTCCACCAGCATGTTCTGGCCCTTCTTCTTGCCACCGCCCAAGGCGCCCACCAGCACGCCGGCCAGCGCACCGGCGGCGCAGCCGGTCAGCGCGCCCTCGGCCACGGTCGAGTTGTAGGTGTCGGCCTGCTCGCGCATGCGCTGCTCGGCGGCGGTCAGCGGGCGGTCGCTGCCCCCGGTGGTCTGGCAGGCGGACAGGAACAGCACGCATGACAGCGATAGCGCCACGCCTTTGGCGGTCTTCCTCATTTTCTCATCCCCCTTCTTGGGCCTATTGCATCTTGTTCCAGTCGGCCAACCACTGGGTCCGGGCCACCTTCTTGTCCTTCTGATAGGCGGCCAAGTGAGCGAAATAGCGTTCCACATAGGGCTTCAGCTCGGCCAAGCCCATGCCTTGCAGCTCGACGATCAGAATGTCCTTCTGCCGCTTCAGCACGTCGTCGCTATTATCCTCGGCGGTGCGGATAAGAGAATCAGCATAATACCTTAGATTTCCATCCATGGCTGCCTGCTCGCGGTCCAGCTCGTCCTTGTACGACTTGGTGCGCGGATCGTCGGCCAGGCCGCCGTCGATGCGGGTCTTGTACAGCTTGGCCACCGTGTCCACCGAGCGGCTGTCTTCCGACAGCTTGCGCCCCAGGAAGGCGCCCAGGCGCAGGCTGGCCTTGGCGGCGCGGTCGCGTTGCTCGTCACGGGCGGCGATGTTGGCGCGTAGCGAGGTCTGCAGGTTCTGCAGCCGGGTCTTGGTGGCCGGATCGGGCGCGGCCTTGGCCAGCAGCGCCAGTTCCTCCAGCGGATCGTCGGCGGCCTTGGCGGCGGGCTTGTTGTCGGGGGCCGACACCGCGCCCAGCTTGCTCCAGCCGGCCTGGACGGTACGCAGACGCTCGGCCGAGGTCAGCACCGGCGCCGCCACGGTGACGCGGAAGCCGGTGGTCTTGCTGCGGCGCGGGGCGTCGGCGTCGTAGAACGGCACTTCCTGGCGATAGGCGGCGCGGATGTCCTGTTCGCCGGTCAGATAATTGCCGCCGCGCACCACGAAGGCGCCCACCTGACCGTGCAGGCGGTCCAGGCGGCTGAGGCGGAACGGCTCGAGCACGATCTCGTCCACATTGCCCAGCATGTCGTGCAGGCCCAGCGGATTGGGCTGCAGCAGGCCGGTCAACTGGGGCTTGCCGTTGGCCGACTGGGTGCCGGCGAACCACACATAGCGGGCCATGCCCTCGGGCATGGGGAACAGACGCTCGCTGAATTCGGCGGGCGACACCTTGATGCCGCCGCGCGCGGCGAATTCCCATTCCACCTCGGTGGGCAGACGGGCATAGCCCAGCTCGCCCTCTTCCTTGGGCAGCTTGGCGGCGGCGTTCTTGCGCAGCCACTGGCTGTAGCGGTCGGCGAAGGTCACCGCGTCGATCCAGGCAATCTCGGTCTTGGGCAGACGCTTGGCCATGGTGGGCTTGGCCGGGCATTCGCCGCCCGCCATCACCGCGTCGAACTGGGCCTCGCTGACCTCGTACTTGGCCATCAGGAAATAACGCTGGCTCTTGCCCTCGCTGAAGCTGCCGGCCACGTGGGCGGTGTGCGCGCCTTCGGCGAAGCCGTGGGATTCGTCCTGCGCCCCCACCGTCACCGGGTAATCCGCATAGACCGAGTCGCCCGGCACCGTCACCTTGCGGAAGGCCATGGCGCCGCCGCAGGGCATGGGCAGCACCACGTCGCCGTCGGCGGCCTTGGGATTGAACAGCTTGTCGTCCCACGATTCCGCCGCACCCGCCGCCATGGGGGCCAGCGCCAGCAGGGCCGCCACGGTGACGCCCAGCCAATCAGACTTCGCGCAGGCTTTCCGCCGGATCGATGCGTGCGGCACGATATCCTCCCAAGGTAGAAGCGATCAGGGCAAGGACCAGCGTCGCGCCTGCGGCCACCGCCAGATCGGCGGTGCGCAGCAGGCAGACAAATTCCTCGCGGTTCAGATTGGCGGCCAGCGCGTGGTTGACGGCATAGGCCACGCCATGGGCCAGGGCGGCGGACAAGGCGGTGCCGGCCAGCGCCACCAGCGCGGCCTGGATGGCGGGAAAAGCCAGCGCGGCCATGGGCGGGTATCCCACCAGCCGCAGCAAGGCCAGTTCGCGCCGCTTGCGATCGACGTTGGCCCACAGGCTGGACGCCAGCGACAGCAGATAGCCGCCCACCGCCAGCCCGGCGATGACTGAAAAGATGAAGCTTAGGGTGCGGTCGACCGCGCGAACCATCTCGATGTCGTCGGCGCGGGTGCGTACTTCCATACCCTCGCCGCGCAGCCGGTCGGCCAGCACCGCCACGCCGTCGAGATTGCGGGCGAACAGCCGCGCGCTGGTGAAGGCACGCTCGCCCACCGCCAGGGGCTCGTCGCGGCCGTCGCGGTAATCCTCGGCGGCCACCAGCAGCTCCAGCGAGACGAAGGCTGCGTCGCGGCCGAACGCCGCCTCGGGCAGAACGGCCCCAACCACCAGCGGCAGGCGGCGGGCCTGACGTTCCCCCGCCAGGGTGCGCGACACCAGGGCGGTGACGTTGCCGCCGGCAGCCACGCCCAGCTGACGAGCGGCGCTGTGACTGAGCAGGATGCGGTTCTGGCCCACGGGCGGCGCGGCGCCGCGCAGCAGCGGATCGCCCTCGGCCGACGGCACCATCTCGGCCCCGGCCAACGAACGCCCGCTTTCGCCCACCAGATCCAGGGTCGCCGCCAGCGACCGGGTGCGCGGCATCAGGAAACCCGCTTCCGGGCTGGCGCGCAGGGCGGCGAACCAGCCGGGTTCCAGCCGATAGCTGCCGACGATCATCACTTCCAGATTGCGCGGATCGGCCAGCAGGCGCTCGCGCATGGTGGTGACGATGCCCGATTTCAGGCCGAACAGCACCAGCAACGGCGCCAATACGGCGGCCAACGCCAGCACCAGACAGGCCGACACCCGCCATTCGTGCACGAAATCGGCCACGGCAAGGCGCAGCGTGCTGGCAGCGGCGGGGGGAAGAAGGCGCATGCTGTCCCCTCCCCCTCAGGCCGCGAACCGGGTGACGCCGCCATCCACCCGCGCGTCGATGCGGCGCAGGCCGAAGCGGGCCAACAGGTCCCAATCGTGGCTGACCACCACCACACCCAGGCCCAGCTCG
>DATGXU010000232.1:0-4678 GCA_035298685.1 Magnetospirillum sp.
GCCAACGATGGGCACCCGTGATACGTTGTACATCGCAGACAACGCATCATTATGTACAACAATGACGCGATTTTCATGATTAATGTCAATGCACTAGCAATTTACGCAATCCCCTCCCGTAGGGGACGCCACTCTCGAACAGTGACGAGAGCTATCGCGCACCACCCGGAAGCAATCTATTTATTGGGGCTCTCCTGAGCCGGCACGCTGAAGGACGCTTCACAACCGGCCCGCTTCCGGCCATGCCCTGCCAATTGCTGGCCACCACAATCACCACTCACGCGTTGTCCATCGTCCGCCAGGTCTGTGGAGTCAACAACCGCATGGTCTGCGACGGCGCGAACGCCCTCGCACCACACTTATTCCCTTACGCTTTCCGTGTATTAGCGGTACCTTGTATAACACTGCAGGCTGACAGCGGGGGACTTGCATGGCTGTCATCAGTGGCACGGGCGCCGGTGGCGAGGTTTTGACGGGCACCGATGTCGCAGACCAGATTTCATCCGGCGGCGGCGGCGACACGCTGCTGGGCGGGAACGGGAACGACGTTCTTTACGGTGACAGCGGCAACGACACCCTTGAGGGGCAGGCTGGCACCGATACCCTGATCGGCGGCGCGGGCGACGACACCTATATCGGCACCGGCGATGGCGATGTGGCCGACCTTCCCGATAACTTTCGCCTGCTGGTCGATCTGCGCACGGGCGCCGGCAGCGTCGTCACCAACGACGGCAGCGACACCCTGCTATGGTCGCTGACCCTGACCGACATCCGCAACCTCGTCGGCGGCTTCCGCGCCGACATGCTCAACGGCGACGACAACGCGAATTCGCTGTGGGGCGATTGGGGCAACGACACGCTGTACGGCCACGGCGGCAACGATTGGCTGGACGGCGGCGTCGGGACCAACAGCCTTTTCGGCGGCGCGGGCAACGATACGCTGGTGGTCGGCACCGAGGCCGGAGCATTCGACGGCGGCGATGGAACCGATTGGCTGGACATCTCTTCCGTCAACACCGCCACGGTGATTTCCCTGGACGCGGGCACCGCCATCGTCGGCGGTACCATCACCCATTCCGTGACCGGCGTGGAAGTCGTCACCACCGGAGGGGGCGCCGACGTGATCACCGGCGACGCGTCTGCCAACACCCTGACCGCCGGCCGCGGCGACAACACGCTGACCGGTGGCGGCGGCGACGACACCCTGTCGTGCGGCGACGGTGCCGACCTGTACATCTATGCGCTGGGCGATGGCGACGACACCATCCAAGATCAGGACGGCGGCATCGACACCTTGAAGCTGGACGAGGCGGCTTTTGCTGCCATTGCCGGCGCCACCCGAAGCGGCGACGACCTGCGGCTGGATTTCAGCGACGGCGGCTCCGTCCTGCTCGACAACCGATTCCTCGATGGCTCAGTACAGCGGATCGACGTGGCGCTGAATGGCGGCGGCACCGACACCTATGCCATCCTGGCCCCCGGCGAAATCGCCACCTTCGGCACGGACGGCTTTTTTTGGTTCGGCGGCGGTGACGCAGAAACCTCGGACGGCAGCAACGGCCAAGACTGGCTGAGCGGGGGCGCGGGCAACGACGAGTTGACCGACAGCGACGTCGGCTCATGGGACATCCCTGCCGACAACGACCGGCTGGAGGGTGACGGCGGCAACGACACCTTGATCACCCGCGGCGGTGACGACGCGCTGTATGGCGGTGTCGGCGACGATCAGTACAGCGTCACCCTGTATGCGCCCGGAGACGGACACGACACGGTCGTCAACGATCAGGCCGGCGACAGCGACAGCCTCCAAGTTTTCTACATGGCGGATGTTCGATTCGCCGCCGCCGCGCGCGAGGGCGGGGACCTGGTCATCACGCTCGACGGCAAGGGAACCATCCGGGTAGTGGATCATTTCGCCGGCACGGGCCACGCGCTGGACTATTTGAAGTACGACAACAGCCGCTTCCGCCTGTCCACTTCCGTCGACTTCGTATCAGGCCAGCTCGCATCGCTGTTTCAATCGGTGATCCGGACGGGCTATGAGGGTGTGGACGACACGCTGGAGGGGACGTCCGGCAGCGATACCCTGTTTGGCGTGAGCGGGAACGACACCCTGGACGGCGGCCTCGGTGCCGACACTCTGGTGGGCGGCGTCGGTAACGACACGTTTATCGTAGACAACGATCAGGATGTGGTCAGCGAAGCGGCCGGCGCGGGTGTTGATACCGTGCTTACCTCGCTGGCGTCCTGTACTCTCGCCAGCGAGGTCGAGATCCTGCGGCTGTCGGCGTCAAACGGCGCCGTGCTGACCGGCAATGGCGGCGCCAACACCATCTTCGGCAACAGTGGCGCCGACACCATCGCTGGCGGTGCCAGTGACGACACCCTGATCGGCGGCGGTGGCGGCGACACCCTGATCGGCGAAGCCGGCAATGACTTGGTCGTGTACCAGACGAGCGGCAGCCTCGACGGCGGAGCTGGCATCGACACGCTGGTGGTGAAGGGCGCCGCTCCGGCTACCCTGACCCTGGCTGTGGCCGACCAGAACGGCACGGCGGCGGGAACGGTTTCGGGATTTGAGAATGTGGACGCCACCCAGGCCACCGGGGCGGTCACCGCCACCGGCCGCAGCAGCGCCACCAGCGTGCTGCTGGGCGGCACCGGGGCCGATCGCCTGACCGGCGGCACGGCGGCCGACACGCTGAATGGCGGTGCCGGCAACGATACCGTCACCGGCGGCGGCGGTGCCGATATCCTGACCGGCGGCCTGGGCGCCGACGTTTTCAGGCGGCGTTTCATCACCGATGGCATAGACACCATTCGCGATTTCACCCGCAGCCAGGGCGACAAAATCCAACTAGTGTCGGCGAATTTCGGCGGGATCACCGCCAGCAACCTGTCCACAGCCTTCGTGGCCAACGCCAGCGGAAGGGCAATGCTGGCCGGCCACCGCCTCGTGTTCAACACCACCACCCGCCAGCTCACCTATGATGCCAACGGCAGCGCGTCGGGTGGGGTGACGGCGCTGGCCTCCGTGACGTTGGTCGGGACCTCCAGTCTGGCGGCAAGCGACTTCGTCATCGTCAGCGCCTGAACGGGTGAACCGCGAGGCTTGGCACGCCGGCAAGCCGATCCTCGCAGGTCAGCCATGCGCGGAGGCCTTCTGATGTTCACCGGCCGTTTACGTAGGTCTCAATCGCCATAAATACTCGCCTGCTAAGTTACCTCTCAGCAACGTCAGTTGGGAGAGAGCTATGCCGGTAAGTGTGACCGTTGGCCCAAGTCAGCGCCGTCATTACGACGTCAAGCCGCACGAGGCCACCTATCTCATCGAGCTGGCCGCGCAGATCGCACAGGAATTTCCAATGTCGAAAGTGGTCGCCCGCTATGGATGCCACGTGATGGACACCATGGTTTTGACCACGAATGCCGCCGAGGATGTCGAGCTGTTCTAGCAATGATTGACAAATAATATTATGTGCGCCGTCCTGTGCACAACTGTACTGCGGACGACCCGCCCAATCTCCCCACCAGGCGATATTTGATATTTGCCATGGAATATCGCTGACGTATATCCTACCTTGGGTCACAGTCACCACTTCGTGGCGCGAGTATTCGACCCGACGTAAGGGAGTAAGGGGGGATGAACTTCAGCATCCGGGCAATCGCCGTCGCCGCCATCCTGGCGGCATCGGTGGCGTTCGAGCCTTCGGCCTGGGCTCAGACGCAGTCCACCTGGAACACGCTCTACATGGCCCAAAGCCAGACCGTCGCCCGTCGTCTTGAGGCGACACTGAAGGCACAAGGCATCCCGTGCAAGCTGAGACTGATCGGCAAAAGCGCGGACGGCAGGGACAACGTTTACGAGGTTCTGGTCGCATCCCAGGACTTCAACAACGCCAGCGCCGTCCTGGTGGAGAACGGCTTCTGAGCAGTGCCTCAGCGCCCCGGCGGGGGCGCTTCCTCCGCCGGCCTATTTGGCGTTGCAGGCGCCCGAGGCGATCTCGGGCTTGACGCCGTTGGCGCGCAGGTAATCGGCAAGATCGTTGGCGGCCAGGGCGAAGCCGGCGCTGCTGGCCTGTTGCACCGCCACGTTGATGAACGTGTTGATGCCCAGCACGCGACCGCACATGTCCACCAGCGGCCCACCGCTGTTGCCGCCCGAGATGGGGGCGGAATGGGCGATGACCGGCAGGCCGCGATCGCGGTTCTGCACCGCCATCACCGCGCCCTGGCTCATGGCCAGTTCGGGCATGGCCTTCATGTCGCCGCGGATCAGGGCACGGAAGTTCATGTCGGTATCCAGCAACAGGCCGGGGAAACCGGCGGCCACCACGTTGGACAATTCGCCGGCCTGAAGCTCCAGCGGCAGCGTGGTGGCGACTTGCGCCCCCTCGACCCGCAGGATGGCGTAGTCCCGTTCGTTCTGGCCCTGCGACTTGGTGCGCGCCACCACCCGGGCCGGGCGCGGCGCGTCGAGGCCGCGCCCCACCACCATCACCTGCCCGTTCTTGGCACTCGCGACCACATGGTTGTTGGTGACCACGGTGTCGGGCGTGACGAAAAAGCCCGAGCCGGTGTCCTTTTCGGCGATCACCAGCACCACGGCGTGGTGCAGGCGGTCCACCAGATCCTGGCGCGTCAGCACCTGGGCGTCGCCCTGGGCCGGCGGCGGCAG
>DATGXU010000233.1:0-6021 GCA_035298685.1 Magnetospirillum sp.
GGATGGGCCCGCCGATGCCGCTGGCGTCGCCTGTCCCGCTCTGATCATCGCGGGCGAGCGCGACCGCATGAGCCCGGCCAAGGCGGGGCGCGAACTGGCCGCCCTGCTGCCCCACGGCAGCATCGAAGTGCTGCCGGCCGCCGGCCACATGGTGATGGCCGAACGCCCGGACGCGGTGCTGGACCTGCTGTTGGGGCTGATCGGCAAAGCCTGAAGAAGAATGGCCGGGCGGGTGCCCGGCCATCGCCGTCATTCCACAGGGATCGGGTGGTAGCGGCCGTCCAGTCCCAGGTATTCGCCGTCGCGATAAAAGCTGGGGGCGCCGCTGTCTTCCAGCAGGGCCAGCAATTTCGGCACCGTGCGGCCCTCGGCGCGCAGGCGGGCGATCACCCGTTGCGGGCCCAGATGGTCCAGCAGTTCGAACGGCCCGCGCGCCCAGGCGAAGCCCCAGCGCATGGCGCGGTCGATGTTGACGATGTCGTCGGCGATCTCGGGCAGCAGATCGGCGGCATAGGCCAGGGTCTCGCTGGTCAGGTCCCAGGCGAAGCGGCTGACGGGAGTGTCGGCGAACAGCGGATCGTCCTGCGGGACGGTGACGGGCGCCGCCGGACGCCATTGATCGGCAGCCAGATCGAAGACTTCCTTGACCTTGCCGCCATCGGCGGTCTTGAGCACGCGGGTAAAGCCGCCGCCGCTCTTGCGGCCCAATTGGCCGCGGTCGCGCAGCCGCTGAACCGAGGCCGGGAAGCGGGTGAAGGCATGGCCGCGATCGCCGGCGGGCAGATTGGCCGCCAGATTGATGCCCACGTAATCCATCACGTCCAGGCCGATCAGGTCGATCAGGCCATAGAGGCCGGTGGCGGGCAGGCCGACCGGGGCGGACAGCACTGCGTCCACCTCCTCGATGCTCAACCCTTCCGCCTTGTGCAGGCCGGCCAGCATCCAGAAGCAGCCGATGCGGTTGGCGATGAAATTGACCGTGTCCTTGGCATGGACCACGCCCTTGCCCAGGGCTTCGCGGCCGAACGCGGCAAGACGCTCGACGATTTCGGGGCGCGTGTCGGCGCCTGGGATCAGTTCCAGCAGCCGCATCACCCGTACCGGGTTGAAGAAATGGGTGACGACGATGTCGCGGCGCAGCGAGGCGGGCAGCCCCTCGGTGATGGCCGACAGGGGAATGCCCGAGGTGTTGGTGCTGACCACCGAGCCGGGGCGGCGGTGGCGCTCGATGTTCTCGATCAGGGCACGCTTGGCGCCCAGATCCTCGATGATGGCTTCGCACACCCAATCGTACTCGGCCAGACGTGGCAGGCCGTCGCCCAGCAGGGCGTATTCTACCCGCGCGGCGATGGCGTCGCGTTCGTCGTCCTTGGCGGCGGCCAGCACGCGGGCGCGGGCCTTTTCCAGCGCCTCGGGGGTGTTTTCCAGAACCAGAACAGGGCGGCCGGCCGCGGCGGAGGCGGCGGCAATGCCGCTGCCCATGGTGCCGCCGCCAATCACGGCGACCGCATTGATGCTTTCAGTCATTGATCCTCCTCGTGTCGCATTGGGAAAACGGACCCCGGCGAGGCACTGCCGGGGTCCGCTGCGCTTCGACCGCTCACCAGGTGGGAATGATGGTGCCGTCAAAGCGTTTCAGGATGAATTCCTTGACCTCGGGGCTGCGGTACAGCGCGATGTACTTCTGGATGCGCGGGTCGTCCTGGCGGGCACGCTGGGTCACGAACCACAGGTTCCAGGGGGTGTCGACGCCTTCCAGGAAAAGCGCCTGCTTGGGGCTGAGGCCGCCGGCCACCGCGTAGTTCAGGGTGACGGCGGCGAAATCCACGTCGTCCAGCGAGCGCGGCAGTTGGGCGGCGTCGATTTCCTTGACCTTCAGCTTCTTGGGATTATCGACGATGTCGGCTGGCGTGGCGGCGATGCCTGCCTTGGGATCGATCTTCAGCACCCCGGCCTGCTGCAGCAGCAACAGGGCGCGGGCGCCGTTGCTGGGATCGTTGGGGATGGCGACCGACCCGCCGTCCTTGATCTCGGACAGGGTCTTGATCTTCTTGGAATACAGGCCCAACGGCACCACGATGCTTTTCGCCACCGGAACCAGGTCGAAGCCGCGCGTCTTGATTTGGTTGTCCAGATAGGGTTTGTGCTGGAAGTTGTTAAGGTCGATATCGCCTTGGGCCAGGGCGGCGTTGGGCAGGGTGTAGTCGGAGAATTCGACGACTTTCACCTCGACGCCTTCCTTTTCCTTGTACAGCTTGCCGACGTGTTCAAGGATTTCCGCGTAAGGACCGGCCGAGACGCCCACCTTCAGCGGTTCGGCGGCGTGGGCGTGGGCGGCCAGCAGCGCGACGGCGCCGGCCAGGGTGGCCTTCAGAAACTTCATCCGCATTCTCCTTATTCGGTCCAGACCCGGCCACGGCGGTCGTCCACGCGCTTGGCCTTGTGAGTTGCTCGCGGCAGACTGTCGGCGGGCAGAATGTCCACCTGGGCGCCGACACCGGTCACCGCCTTGATCTGGCGCTTCAGGCGCGCCGCCAGCTCGTCTGGGGCGGTGTTGGCGCCATGGCGGGCCTCGGCCTCGACGGTCAGGCTGTCCAGATGGTCCTTGCGCTCGACCACCAGCCGGTATTCGCCGGACAGTTCGGTGTCCTTGCGCACCAGGGCCTCCACGTCGCTGGGGAAGATGTTGACGCCGCGGATGATCAGCATGTCGTCCAGTCGGCCGTGCACCCCCAACAGGCGCTGCGAGGTGCGGCCGCAGCGGCAGGGCTCGCTGGTGAACGACACGATGTCGCCGGTGCGGAAGCGGATCAGCGGGCGGGCACGCTTCTTCAGCGTGGTCAGCACCATCTCGCCGCGCTCGCCCTCGGCCACCGGCTCGCCGGTGGCGGGGTCGATCACCTCGACCAGGATGTGGTCTTCGGCCCAATGCAAGCCGTGCTTTTCCTCGCACATGCCGGCGCAGGCGCCGAAGATATCGGACAGGCCGTAATAATCGTAGACCGATGCCCCCCACAGCGCCTCGATGCGGTCGCGGGTTTCGGGGATGGAGCCGCCGGGCTCTCCGGCGACGAAGATGCGCTTCACCGCCAGATCACGCTTGAGGTCGATGCCTTCCTTGATGGCGGTTTCGCCCAGGTACCAGGCATAGGACGGCGTGGTCCAGATGGCGGTGGCCTGAAACTGCCGCAGGATGGTCAGCAGCCGTTCCGACGGCACCGTGCCGGCATGGATGGACAGTGCTCCCAGCTTCTGCGCCCCCAGTACGCACGGGCCGCCGATGAACAGGCTGAAGTTCAGCGAGTGGGCGTAGCGGTCGGTGGGGCGCAGGCCCGACGACCAGAACTGGCGCGCCTCGTAATCGATCCACTCGTCGAAATCCTCTTGGGTGAAGGGCGACAGGGTGGGAACGCCGGTCGAGCCCGACGACGCCGACACGTAGACCACGTCGCGCTCGGGCACCGCCGCCAGATCGCCCAGGATCGGGTTGGCTTCCTGGCGCGCCCGCAGGATGGTCTTGTCGATGGTGGGGAAGCGGCGGATGTCGTCCAGCGTGCGGACCTGATCGGGATGCACCCCGGCGGCGTCGAAGCTGGCGCGGTAATAGGGCGAGTTGTCGTAGGCGTGGCGCAGGTGGACCTTCAGCAGGTCCAGCTTCAGCGCATCCCATTGCGCGCGGCTTTGGGTTTCCAGGGCCGGCGCCCAATAGCGGCGATCGGCGGCGACGTCGATGGTCATGGCGTGGGGACTCCCTTGCCGGCGGTGCGGCGGAGATTGCGTTTGTTGAGGACGAGTGCCGCGCGGTCGCCGGCGCTTTGGACCAGTTGGACCAGGGCGATCAGCACCACCACCACGGCGGCCATGACCTCGGGCTCGAACCGCTGATAGCCGTAGCGGATGCCCAGGTCGCCCAGACCGCCGCCGCCCACGGCGCCGGCCATGGCCGAATAGCCGATCAGACTGACGGTGGTGATGGTCAGCGCCGCCGCGATGCCGGGCAGCGCCTCGGGGATCAGCACCTTGAGCACGATCTGCAGCGGGCTGGCGCCCATGGCCTGTGCCGCCTCGATCAGGCCGCCATCCACTTCGCGCAGGCTGGCCTCGACCAGGCGGGCGACGAAGGGGGTGGCGGCGATGACCAATGGCACGGTGGCGGCGGCGGTGCCGATGCTGGTGCCGACGATGGCCCGGGTCAGCGGGATGATCGCCACCATCAGAATGATGAACGGTGTCGAGCGGGTGGCGTTGACCACCCAGCCGACCACGCGATTCAGCGCCAAACGTTCCAGGATATGGCCGCGCGAGCTGACCAGCAGCAGCACGCCAAGCGGAATGCCCAGCGCGGCGGCAAGAAAAAGCGAGACGCCGACCATGGCCGCCGTCTCGGCAAGGGCGTCAAGCAACAGCCCGATCATTCGCTGCGACACGGCCAAGGATCTCCGCTTTCAGGTTCTTGTGGCGCAAATAGTCGAGGCCGGCCTGCTTGGCCGCCTCGGAACCTTCGATGCGCACGGTCAGGCTGCCGTAGGGCGAGCCCTGGATGTAATCCACGTGGCCGTGCAGGATGTTGAGCGACAGGCCGAAGCGGCCGACCAGATCCGACAGCACGGGATCGTTGGCCGACGGGCCGGTGAAGATGATCCGCGCCACCAGATGGTCCGAGGTGGCCGGGCTGGTGGCCAGCTGGTTGCTCAGGGATTCGGGCAGTTCCCGGTTCAGCACGTCGCGGACGAAGCTGGCCGTGACCCGGTGGGTGGGGTTGGTGAAGACGTCGAAGACGCGGCCGACTTCCACCACTTGGCCGTCGTCCAGCACCGCCACCCGATCGGCGATTTCGCGGATCACCGCCATTTCATGGGTGATCAGCACGATGGTCAGGCCCAGGTCGCGGTTGATTTCCTTCAACAGCGCCAGGATCGACTTGGTGGTGACCGGGTCCAGCGCGCTGGTGGCTTCGTCGCACAACAGCACGTCCGGTCGCGACGCCAGCGCGCGGGCGATGCCGACACGCTGCTTTTGGCCGCCCGACAATTGCGCGGGATAGGCCGTGCTTTTGTCCGACAGCCCGACCAGATCCAGCAGGCGATCGACGCGGCGGCCGATCTCGGCCCGACCCAGGCCTTCCAACTCCAGCGGAAAGGCCACGTTGGCGTGAACCGTGCGTGACGACAGTAGATTGAAATGCTGGAACACCATGCCGATGCGACGGCGGGCCGAGCGCAGGTCGTGGCCCGACAAGGCGGTGATGTCCTTGCCGCCGACCACGATGCGGCCGCTGTCGGGGGTTTCCAGACGGTTGATGCAACGTACCAGCGTGCTTTTGCCGGCACCGGAATGGCCGATGATGCCGAACACCTCGCCCTTGGCCACGTTCAGCGAAACGTCGCGCAGCACCGAAGTGGGGCCGGTGGGGCCATTGAAGCTTTTACCTAGCGCCTCGATCGAAATCACCAGCGCCTCCTGTGTTGAATTTTGCTTAATCCATCTCCCTTGTAGGTTAAAAAGCCCGACCTGCCCGCGTCAAGAACATAAAGCCATATATTTATAGTTTTATAGTTCGTGCTGTCCCGGGGTGGGCAGGCGCTCTCATCGGTTAGGGGGGGGCGGCGTTTCCGCGCCGCGCGGGGGCGTGCCCGCTTTACGCCGTGTCGCCGGACTCGCGCCTGCGGGCGTGGCGGGCCAGGGTGTCGGACAGGGCGTCGAAATCCAGGGGCTTGTTCAGCAGGGTGCTGGCGCCGCATTCCCGGGCGGTGCGATCGTTCAGGCTTTCGTCGTAGCCCGTGTACAGCACGCACGGCAATTGCGGATGGCGGCGCCTGATGGTGCGCACAAGGTCGGTGCCGCGCGTGTCCGGCATGATCTGGTCGGACAGCACCACATCGAAATGGCTGTCCTCGGCCAGCGTCCGCAGCGCCTCGGCGGCGCCGTTGCATTGGGTGACCATCCAGCCGCGCCGCCGCAGGGCTTCGGCGACCACGTCACCGGTTTCGGGGTCGTCGTCGGCAAGCAAGACGCGGCTTT
>DATGXU010000234.1:0-5440 GCA_035298685.1 Magnetospirillum sp.
CCGTGGCCGCCCGCCGGCCCCGGCCGGTGCTGCTGGTGGCCGCCGATCCGGCCAACATGGCGGCATTTCTTGGCGCCGGCGCCGATGGCGTGTTGCCGGCGCGGCCCAGCACCGACGCGCTGGCATCGGCCATCGCCCACGCCGCCCCCACTCACCAGGACCTGGAAGCGGTGCTGGGACACGAACGGCTGGAAAACCTGCGCGGTCTGTTGCGCCAAAGCCTGGGCGAACAAGCGACGCTGCTGACCCGAAGCGACCTGGGCGCCAAAGGCCTGGAAGAGATCGCCCACCGCATCAAGGGATCGGCGGCCAATCTGGGACTGGCCGAACTGGCCCAGGCTGCTGAACGCGCCATGCAAACGGCCGGCGATACGGCCATCAGCGCCAACGAACTGGACTACGCGCGGCGCCAGTTGTACACAGCGATTCATAAGCACATGCTGGAGGCCGCGGCTTTGGCCCAACCCAACGGATGAACCAGGCGTCCATGTCACTTGGTCCGATTCTCATCGTCGACGACGCCCCCGATTGCCTGGAGCTTGTATCCGGCTTTCTGGAGGACCAGGGACTGACCTGCCTGCGGGCCGCCAGCTGCGCCGAGGCACAGGCGATCCTGCGTACCGCCCACCCCGCTTTGATCGTGCTGGACGTCAACCTGCCCGACGGCGACGGCATTTCCCTGGCCCGTGACCTGCGTTTGGGCGAACGCGCCGGCCTGATCTTCCTGACCAGCCGCGACACCGACGAGGACGAGGTTGCCGGGCTCGAGGCCGGCGGCGACGATTACGTCACCAAGCCGGTCAACATGCGCGCCCTGCTTGCCCGCATCCGCAGTGTCCTGCGGCGCGCGGGCGAATCGGTGATCACCTTTGACGGCTGGATCCTCGACCTGATCCGGCGCGAATTGTTCCGCCCCAACGGACAGCTGCTGCCGCTGACCTCGGGCGAGTTCAACATCCTGGCCGCGCTGGCCGCCCAGCGCCCCAACCCGGTCAGCCGCGACTTCCTGCTGGACGTGATCAGCAACCGCGACCCCCGTCACATCAGCGATCACACCGTGGACACCCTGGTGGCCCGCCTGCGTCGCAAGATGAGCATGGACGGATTTTCCGCTCCCATCATGACCGTGCGCGGCATCGGCTACGCCCTGGCGTCCGAACCGCCCTGCGCCCCGGCGCAGGTGGTTCCCCCGCGCCCCTGAGCATTGCTAGCCGGCGTGTGTGCGCTATACTGTCGGGAACGAATTCGTGGGGGGGGGGCCGCCGCCATGAGCACACCGACCAGCAATTCCATTTCCACCACTGCCGTGGCGACGAGCAATCTGTCGACGTACATCTCGCCGCTGATCAGCGGTCGAAAATGGGGTGGCATCCAGGGCACCGGCGCGGCGCTGACCTACAGCTTCCCCACTGGCACCGCCACCCATGTCACCAATTACGGCAGCGGCGAGTGGAGCGGCTACAGCAGCCTGAGCTTCGCCCAGCGCCTGGATGCCGCCGCCGCCCTGGCCACCTGGTCCGCCGTCGCCAATCTGAGCTTTACCCAAACCAACGACAACGCCTCCACCGTGGGCGAGCTGCGCATCGCGCTGTCGACCGTCATCGACGACCAAGGCGCCGGCGCCTGGGCCTATTACCCCAGCGACACGGCGGTGGGCGGCGACGTCTGGCTGGGTCCTGACACCTTTGCCAGCGCCTCGACCCAGGGCAGCTATGGCTTCATGACGCTGATCCACGAGATCGGCCACGCCCTGGGCCTGTCGCACCCGTTCGGCGGCAGCGGATCGGGGGCGACGCTTTCCGCGGACCTCAACAATTATAGCCATACGATCATGTCGTACACGGCTGTGACCGGCGCCAGCAGCAATTGGGCCGAGCGTTATTGCACCACCCCCATGCTGTACGACATCGCGGCCATTCAGCACCTGTACGGTGCCAACATGACCTATCACACCGGCAACGACACCTATACGTTTTCCACCTCCACCAAATACTGGCAGACCATCTGGGATGCCGGCGGTACCGACACCATCGCCGTCAGCGGATCGGGTATCACCAGCATCAACCTGACGGCGGGCACCTATTCGCGCCTGGGTGCCGGCGTGCCCTATGCCAACGGGACCATCAACAACACCGTCGCCATCGCCTTCGGCGTCACCATCGAGAACGCTCGCGGCGGCACCGGCACCGATACCATCACGGGCAACAGCGCCGCCAACAGCCTGGCCGGCAACGCCGGCAACGACACGCTGTCCGGCGGCTCGGGGAACGACATCCTGGACGGCGGCACCGGCGTCGACCGCCTGTACGGCGGCCTGGGCAACGACACCTACATGGTGGACTCGCTGAGCGACGTGATCGTGGAATCGGCCGGCGCCGGCATCGACACCGTGTCCAGTTCGGTGAACTTCACGCTTGGCTCCACCTGCGAGAACCTGCGGCTGACCGGCAACGCCGCCGTCGCCACGGGCAACGCCCTGGCCGGCAACGCGGCCGCCAACACGCTGAACGGCCTGGGCGGCAACGACATCCTGACCGGCGGCAACGGCCTCGACAGCCTGATCGGCGGGGCGGGAAACGACACCTTCCGCGTGGCCTCGACCACCAGCGGCGCCGACACCATCGCCGACTTCGTCCACGGCGTCGACAAGCTGCAGGTTGTCAGTTCCAATTTCCCCGGCGTCACCGCCTCGCTGGCATCGGTGCTGTCGCTCACCGGGCGGCCTACCTCGACCGCCACACGGCTGGTCTACAACAGGTCCACCGGGCAATTGAGCTACGATTCCAACGGCACGGCGACCGGCGGCAGCACTCTGCTGGCGACGTTGACCACCAAGCCCGCCCTGTCGGCAAGCGATTTCGTGGTGATCTCCGCCTGATTTCCGCGCTCCCACCCCGTCAGAAGCGCATACCCTGACGGACAACCTGCAGCTATTGAAGAGACGGCGCGGCAAGGTATACTCCCGTAACGGGTGGACAGGGAGACATCGCGAATGAGCACACCGACGACCAACACGGTGTCCGTCAGTTCGGTCATCACCAGCGGACTGACCTCGTATGTTTCCCCTTTGGTGTACGGGTACAAATGGGGTGGCGCCACCGGCGCCGCGGTGGACCTGACCTACAGCTTCCCCACCGGCGCCACGCCATCGCACGTCGATAGTTACGGCAGCGGCGAATGGGCTGGCTATAGCAGCCTCAGCGACGCCCAGCGTGCCGACGCCACTGCCGCCCTGGCCACCTGGGCCGCCGTCGCCAACATCACCTTTACCCAGACCACCGATGACGCTTCGACCGTCGGCGATTTGCGCTTTGCCCTGTCGACCGCCGTCGATACCGCCGGCGCCGGGGCGTGGGCCTATTATCCGAACAATTCGCCGGTCGGCGGTGACATCTGGCTGGGGCCGAACACCTTTGCCGGCTCGTCATCCACCGGCACCTATGCCTATCTGGCGCTAATTCACGAGATCGGCCACGCCCTGGGTCTGTCGCATCCCTTCGGCGGCAGCGGATCGGGGGCCACGCTCAGCGCCGATTTGGACAACTTCAACCACACGCTGATGTCCTACACCACGGTGACCGGCGCGTCCAACAACTGGGCGAACTATTACTGCACGACGCCGATGCTGTACGACATCGCCGCCATCCAATACCTCTACGGCGCCAACATGAGCTATCATACCGGCGACGACACCTATACTTTCTCGACGACCACAAGGTATTGGCAGACCATCTGGGATGGCGGCGGCAACGACACCATCGCCGTCACCGGATCGGACGCCACCGCCATCAATCTGACTGCCGGCGAATTCTCGCGCATCGGCGCCGACATTTCATATTCCAACGGCACCTTCGACAATTCCATCGCCATCGCCTTCGGCGTCACCATCGAAAACGCCAGCGGCGGATCGGGCGCCGACGTCATCGTCGGCAACGGCGCCGCAAATTCCCTGGCCGGCAACGACGGCAACGACAGCCTGACCGGCGGCGGCGGCGGCGACACCCTGGACGGCGGCGGCGGCACCGACGTCATGGCCGGCGAAAGCGGCAACGACGTCTATATGGTGGATTCGCAAGGTGAAACGGTCACCGAACTGGTTGATGCCGGCACCGATACGGTGATCAGTTCGGCGAACTACACCCTTGGCGACAATGTCGAGAATCTGACCCTGGGCGGTTCGGTGGTTTCGGGCACCGGCAACGCCTTGGCCAACACCCTGATCGGCAACAGCGCGGCCAATTCGTTGACCGGCGGTGACGGCGCCGACACCCTGGACGGTGGCACCGGTGGCGATGTTCTGACCGGCGGCACCGGCGACGACACCTACGTCGTCGATTCGCAAGGCGACAGCATTGTCGAACTGGCGGACGAAGGTGTCGACACCGTGATCACGTCGCTGGACGCAACGCTCGGCGCCACCCTTGAGAACCTGACCCTCACCGACTCGGCGGTGATCGGCACCGGCAACGCCTCGGCCAACGTCATCACCGGCAACGGCGCCGCCAATACCCTGGACGGCGGCGGCGGCACCGACACCCTGTTGGGCGGCGCCGGCAACGACCGCATCGTCTATCAGGCGGCGGGCGAGCTGAACGGCGGCGGCGACATCGACACCCTGGTGGTCGGCGGCGCGGCGGCAATTGCCCTGAACCTGGCCGGCGCCGACCAGAACGGCACCGGCGCGGGCAATATCGCCGGTTTCGAGAACGTGGACGCCTCGGCCTGCACCGGCGGGGTTCGCGCCTACGGCCTGGCCACGGCCTCGTCCACCTTGATTGGCGGCAGCAGTGCCGACCGCCTGACCGGCGGCACCGCCGCCGACGTACTGAACGGCGGCGACGGCAACGACACCCTGATCGGCGGCGGCGGCGGCGACAGCCTGTCGGGCGGCATCGGCAGCGACCGCATCACCTATCAGGCGGCGGGAACGCTGAATGGCGGCGACGGCCGCGACACCCTGGTGGTGGCGGGCGCCGGCGCGGTGACGCTGTCGCTGGCGGCGGCGGACCACAACGGCCTGACGGCCGGAACCATCGCCGGCTTCGAGAACGTCGACGCCTCGGCCTGCACCGGCGCGGTCACGCTGTCCGCCGCCATCGCCACCGCCAGCACCCTGATCGGCGGCAGCGGCAATGACACCTTGACCGGCGGCGGCGGTGCCGATCGCCTGACCGGCGGCGGCGGCGCGGATACCCTGGATGGCGGCGCCGGCAACGACCTGATGAGCGGGGGAAGCGGCAACGACCTCTACGGCGTGGGCTCGCTTGGCGACAGCATTGTCGAATTGGCGGACGAGGGCATCGACACCGTCGTCAGCTCGATCAATTTCGCGCTGGCCGCCACGCTGGAAAACCTGACCCTCACCGACTCGGCGGTGATCGGCACCGGCAACGCCTCGGCCAACGTCATCACCGGCAACGGCGCCGCCAATACCCTGGAC
>DATGXU010000235.1:0-4008 GCA_035298685.1 Magnetospirillum sp.
GGGGCTGCTCGACGATCTCGGTCACGCCGGTCAAGGCGCAACGCGGCAGCCAGGCCGGGTCGGTCAGCGCCGGCTGGGTGGCGGTTGCAAGAACGATGGTGCAGCCGTAATCCCGCGCCAGGGCCTGCAGGACGTGCAGGCATGGCTCGAGGAAGGCGGTGGGCAGCAATTGCGCCTCGTCCAGCACGATCACCGCATCGGCCAGATTGTGCAGCTTGCGGCAGCGCGACGGCCGGTTGGAAAGCAGGCTTTCAAAGAACTGCACCGAGGTGGTGACCACCACCGGCGCATCCCAGTTCTCCTCGGCCAGCCGCAACTTTTCCCGCGCTTCCGGCTCGGGGCCGTCATGGTCACGGGGATGGCGGAAGGCGCTGTGGTGTTCCAGCACGTTTTCCGCGCCCAGCGCATGGCGGTAGATGGCGGCGTTCTGTTCGATGATGCTGGTATAGGGGATGACGGTGACCACCCGCCGCTTGCCCCAGCGTTTGGCGTGGGCCAGGGCGAAAGCCATGGCGGCCAGGGTCTTGCCGCCGCCGGTGGGCACCGAAAGGGTGAACAGGCCGGCGGGCGCCTCGGCCTTGCGCAGGCAGTCGCCCAGAATCCGATGGCGCAATTGGTTGATTGCGGTGGGCGGCGCATCCTTGATTATTTCGCGGTCCATATAGGCGGACAGGCGGGCCAGCAGCGTTTCCGCATCGAACGGCGTTCCCCGCAGACGTGGCAAGCCGGGCCGGTAGAACGCCTCGGTCGCCAGGAAATCGGCGTCCGTCAGGCACGAAAAAATCATGCGGACGAACAGCGCCGCCCCTTGACCGGCCATCCGCGCCGGTGGCGAGGCAAAAGCGGGCAGGGGCAAAAGCGCGGCTTCGTCGTAGGGGGCATGCCGGGCCAGCCGCGCCGCCAGTTCCCCGGCATCGGGCATGCCGCCATGGTGCCCCGCCACCACATAGGCCAGCAGCTTGCCCAGTGGGGACGTCCGCGCTGCCGCCTGAACCCCGGCCGAAATATGGTCTACCGCGGCGGGGGCGCCGCGCAGCCGTTTCTGGAACGCTTCGCAGGCCTTTCCCAAATCGTGCAGCAGCCCTGCCGCCCGTCCCCACGCCCCCGCCTTGAAAGCCTCGGCGAATGCGGCGGCCAAGTTGCCGACCTCGGCCAAATGCCTCTCAAGGGGTTCGTCCCCGTCGGGTGAGGAATGCGCAAACCAAGCCATGCGCCCGCCTCCAGAATGGACATCGGATGTGCAGTGTAGCCGGTCGCGCCGGGATGCCATCAGCATTCTTCCGCCAAGGCGCAGGCCAGTTGCTCCGAGCCGGACGATCAGCGCCACGGAAGTGTGGGTTTTTGCGACGTTTGGGGGACGATGGTGCCGGCGGAGGGACTCGAACCCCCGACCTTGGCTTTACGAAAGCCAATAATGGCCCCAGGAGGGGCGGCGTGAAGGCGGCAGAATACAAGGAAGTCAGCCGAAAATGCCAAAATGGCATTGGCATTTTGGCATTCCCTTGGCATTCTCGTCATCAGAAAGAGGTGCAACACCCCTCTTCTGGCGAACGAGGCGCAAATGGCGACATTCCGAAAAAGGTCCGGAAATTGGCAGGCAATCGTCCAGCGCGACGGCCGCTACCTCTCGCGGACCTTCGACACCAAGGCCGATGCGGAAGAATGGGCTGGCGAAATCGAGCGGGACATCCGGCGCGGTCAGTTCCTCGATCGCCGCGCCTCCGAGAAGACCACGCTCAGCGAGGCGCTGGATATCTACGCGGACACCATTCTGCCCGGCAAGAAGGGCGAGTACCGGGAGCGCCGGCGCATAGAAGCCTGGAAGCGCGATCCGCTGGCCAAGCGCTCGCTCGCCTCTATCCGCGGTGCGGATGTCGCATCCTGGCGCGACACGCGGGCGGTCGAGGGCGCCGCGGCCAACACCATCCGTCGTGACCTCACCATCTTGTCGCACTTGTTCACGGTGGCGCGGAAGGAATGGAAGGGGTTTGAGGGGCTTGCGAACCCGGTCGAGGCAATCCGCCAGCCCTCACCGGGCAAGGCCCGCGACCGCCGTCTTGATCGCCGCCCAGACGAGAACGGGAAAGACGAGGAGGCGCGGCTTATGGAAGCCTGCCGCGCCTCCAACAACCCCTACCTGGCGCCGATGGTGACGCTGGCGCTGGAGACCGCCATGCGACAGGGAGAGCTGCTGGCGCTGCGCTGGGAGCATGCGGACCTCGTCAGCCGGGTTGCACACCTGCCTAAGACGAAGAATGACCATACTCGGCGCGATCGCACCGAAGGGCGAGACGTGCCGCTGTCCTCAGTGGCGGTAAAGACGCTGAAGGACCTACCGCGCTCCATCGACGGCCGCGTGTTTCCCGTCAGCCTCTGCCGCCTGAACATTCACTGGCGGAAAGCTGTGGCGACCGCCAGCGCCACCGGCCTGAGATTCCACGATCTCAGGCACGAGGCCACATCGCGTCTGGTGGAGCGCGGCCTCGGCATCGAGGAAGTTCGGTCAATCACCGGCCACCGGACATTGGCGATGCTGACCAGGTACACGCACCTGCGAGCAGAAGATATTGCCCGAAAGCTGGCGGCCAGGGCGATTAGCAAGGAGAAGCCATGGTCACAAAAGGTCCATTACCTGACCCGAATTCCGCCGATCCCCAGGCCGAGGCTCGACGTCGACGAGCGCTGACCCGTGTCGATGGCCAGCCCGCTACTGGTTGGGATGATTGGGCGCCGGCGGCGCATCCGTCCTTGTTGCCCGATCCATCCCACCTTTGGCCGGCGCCGGCGTGCTTCCGGCCGCCCAGTGTGTTCGCGCCGACCGACGACCTGGTCGCACATCGGGACGAAATGGCTCTCTTGGCGCCGATGGGTGAATTCTATGCGCGGGCGCTGGATGCCGTGGAAAACGCTCTCGCCTGGCGAGCGCGTTGCCCGGAGCATGCCCGGTACTGGGAGGAGGACCAGGGCTTCAGCGTCGTCGTCGAGGGCGTGGACGGGCGGCTGGTTCGCTGCCAGTGGGTGCCAGGTAATGAGATCGACCATGCCCGGGTAGCCGCTCAAGATCTCGCCGATCGGTGCGGCAGGGTGGCGAAAATTTATCGGGATGGGCTGGAGTTGGAGGCGATTGGGGCCCACGAGGGGGTGACATGATCCGAAGGACTGCCTTGGCAGTAAGCCTAGCCTTCGCCGCGGGTGCCTGTGCATCCTCCGACGGACAGCCGGGGGACGGATGGTCGCTCCGGCGCGCACTGGCCGATGCGATCGCTCCAGAAGGAGATGGGGCTGGCGCCGGCCGAGTCGGGGCAACGTCGCCACATGCCATGGCTATTGAACAGGCCACCAGGGAGACGTTGCCCGCCAGCAGGCCGGACAGCTGGCGGTTATGGTTAGCCAGGTAACGATTTACGGCGGCAGGATCGCTGTGCCCTCCGGCATCGGTCTGGGCTCGTCCGATTGGCGCGATCATGGCGGGGTGGCCACCGTCACCGTTGCGGAGTGCGAGAGCGTGCCCATCCGCCTCCAGCGAGCCGACAAGGCCAGCGCAACGACCGTCTACGCCACCCGGGTCAACGGCATCGTCTACATCGGGCCGTTCGGCGCGCACGGATGCGCGATTCCCGCAAACGCCGCCAGTTACCCCAACGGCGAGTTCCCATTGTCCGTTCAGGGCCGGGTGCAGGGCGCCACGGTCCGGGTGGACGCCTGGGGCGCGGCGGCTCCGCCTGCCTATCTCCCATATCGGCGATACTGAACCTTCACCAGTGAGGGGCGCGTTGGCGGGCGGAATGTGCCGCGTCATGCCGTGCCCTGCCACCGGGCGGACAACATCGGGCAACGGGCGGGCAACACCGGGCACGAGGCGGACAACACCGGGCACGAGGCGGACAACACCGGGCAACGGGGCGGGCATCGCCGGACAACGAGGCGGGCAACCGGACAATGGCCATCGTACCCCTCCTTTCGGCGCCCTCGCGCCGCGAAGCGGCGCGACGCGCGAGCGGCTGGGGC
>DATGXU010000236.1:0-3415 GCA_035298685.1 Magnetospirillum sp.
CACCGACGACCGCCCCCGCGTTGAGGCCATCGCCCGCGAACTGGGCCGCATGGGGGTGACGTGGTCGTGCACCGCCAAGCCCAACGTGCCGCGCGAGACGCTGGCGGCGATGCGCCGGAACGGGCTGCGGCTGCTGCTGGTGGGCTACGAATCCGGCGCCCAGGCCATTCTGAACAACATCCGCAAGGGCACGCGGGTCGACATCATGCGGCGCTTCACCGCCGATTGCCACGATTTGGGCATCCTGATCCACGGTACCTTCATTCTGGGCCTGCCCGGCGAAACCCGCGCCACCATCCGCGACACCATCGCCTTCGCCAAGGAAATCAACCCGCGCACCCTGCAGGTGTCGCTGGCCGCCCCCTATCCCGGCACCGAACTTCATGCCCAGGCCCAGGCGGAAGGCTGGCTGGAAGGCGACGGGCTGGTGCGCGACGACGGCCGCCAGCTGGCGGCGCTGGGCTATCCCGATTTGCCGTCGTCGGAAATCTTCGCCGCCGTGTCGGCCTTTTACCGCCAGTTCTATTTCCGCCCGGCCAAGATCGCCGAAATCTGCACCGAGATGATGGGCGACTGGGATATGGCCAAGCGGCGCTTGCGCGAGGGGGTCGAGTTCCTGTCGTTCCTGCACCGCCGCCGCGCCGCCTAGGCCGAAAGAGTCCTCCACCCCTTGCGTCCAAGTTGAGACCACGCCCGCCCCCACCCCACCTGCCCCTCTAGTCGCGGAGGGGCAGATGAACCTGATCGATCTGGGCGATGCACAATCCCAGGCCGCCGCCAAGGCCAAGGCGGCATCGTCGTCGTTTTATTGGGCCCTGCGGACTTTGCCGGTGCAAAAGCGCATGTCCATGTTCGCGGTCTACGCCTTTTGCCGCGAGGTGGACGACATCGCCGATTCCCCCCTGCCGCCCGCCGACAAGCTGGCGGCGCTGGATCGCTGGCGCACCAATGTGGACCGGCTGTTCCGTCCGGCCAGCACGCCCACCTTCCTGCTGGAGCCGCCGCTGCGCCGCGCCATCGAGCTGCACGGCCTGCGCCGCCGCGACTTCGTGGCCATCATCGACGGCATGATCATGGACGCCGAGCGCCCGATGATGGCCCCCCCGCTGACCGAGCTGGACCTTTACTGCGACCGCGTCGCCGGGGCGGTGGGGCGATTGTCGGTGCGGGTGTTCGGCCTGGGCGAGGCCGAGGGCGAGGCATTGGCCGGGGCACTGGGCCGCGCGCTGCAGCTGACCAACATCCTGCGCGACCTGGGCGAGGACGCCCGCCAGGGCCGCCTTTATCTGCCCACCGAAATCCTGGACGAGCACGGCATCACCGTCGATGACGACCTGAACGCCGTGCTGCGCCACCCCGCTTTGCCCGCCGCCGCCGCCGCCTTGGCCGCCCGCGCGCGCCGCCATTACGCCGAGGCGCTGGCGGTGGCGCGGCGCTGCCCGCCCGAGGCCGTGCGGCCGGCGTTGCTGATGGCGGCGGTCTATTTGGCCCTGCTGGACCGTATCGAGGCCGCCGGCTGGCGCGATCCCTACCGCCGGGTGGGCCTGGGCGCGCTGCGCAAGACCTGGCTGTTGGTTCGACACTCGCTGAGGACGCCATGAAACCGCTCGCCCTTGCCGACCACGCCCTTGCCGACGGCGTCGCCGCCCTGTCCGCGCGCCAGCATTCCGACGGACATTGGTGCTTCGAGCTGGAAGCCGACGTCACCATTCCCGCCGAATACGTGCTGCTGGGCCATTACCTGGGCCGCGTCGACGCCCCCTTGCAGGCGCGCATGGCCGATTACATCCGCGCCGCCCGCACCGCCGAGGGCGGCTGGCCGCTGTTCGCCCACGGGCCGTTCGACCTGTCGGCGTCGGTCAAGGGCTATTACGCCCTGAAAGCCGCCGGCGATTCCCCCACCGCCCCCCATATGGCCGAGGCCCGCGCCGCCATTCTGGCCCATGGCGGCGCCGCCAGGGCCAACGTGTTCACCCGCATCCTGCTGGCGTTGTTCCGGCAGGTGCCGTGGCGGGCGGTGCCCTGCATGCCGGTCGAGATCATGACCCTGCCGCCGTGGTCGCCGTTCCACATCGACAAGGTGTCGTATTGGTCGCGCACGGTGATCGTGCCGCTGCTGGTGGTGCTGGCGCGCCGCCCCGCCGCCCGTAATCCCCAAAATGTCGGCATCGCCGAACTGTTCGCCGAACCACCCGAATGCGTCGAGCACTGGCTGCGCCCGCCCGTCCCCGGCTGGCTGCCCGAGGCATTCTGCCAGTTGGACACGCTGGTGCGGTGGATCGAGCCGCGCCTGTCCAAGGCCGGGCGCCAGCGCGCCATCACCGAGGCGGTGCTGTGGGTGCGCCAGCGCCTGAACGGCGAGCATGGGCTGGGGGCCATCTTCCCCGCCATGGTCAACGCCGTGCTGATGTTCGACTGCCTGGACATGGCCGGCGAGCGGGAGGTGGCGCTTGAGTCCATCCGCCGGCTGGTGGTGGAGGGCCCGCGCACCTATTGCCAGCCATGCCTGTCGCCCATCTGGGACACCGGGCTGGCCGCCCATGCGCTGATGGAAGCGGGCGGCGCCCCCCATTCGGCCCTGAATTGGCTGGCCGAGCGGCAGATCGTGCAGGTGGCGGGCGACTGGGCGCGCCAGCGGCCCGAGGTGGCGCCGGGCGGCTGGGCCTTTCAGTATGCCAACGATTACTACCCCGACCTGGACGACACCGCCCTGGTGGCCATGGCGCTGCATCGGGGCGACCGCGACCGCCATGCCCAGGCCATCGCCCGCGCCGAGACCTGGGTGCGCGGCCTGCAATGCGAAGGCGGCGGCTGGGGCGCCTTCGACGCCGACAACACCCACTACCACCTCAACGCCATCCCTTTCGCCGATCACGGCGCCCTGCTGGACCCGCCCACCGCCGACGTCACCGCCCGTTGCCTGGGGTTCCTGGCGCAATTGGGCGCCGACGGGCGCGACCCGGCGGTGGCCGCCGCCATCGCCTTTCTGCTGCGCGAGCAGGAAGCCGACGGGTCGTGGTTCGGCCGCTGGGGCACCAATTACATCTATGGCACGTGGTCGGTGCTGTCGGCGCTGAACGCCGCTCGCTTCCCCGCCGATTACGCCCCCATCCGCCGGGCGGTGGACTGGCTGCTGGCGCGGCAGCGCGACGATGGCGGTTGGGGGGAAAGCGGCGAAAGCTATTGGCCCGACCGCCGCGACAAGCCGTTCGACGCCAGCACCGCCAGCCAGACCGCCTGGGCGTTGCTGGCGCTGATGGCGGCCGGCGAGGTCAAGAACCCGGCGGTGGCGCGCGGCATCCAATATCTGGCCGACAGCCAGGACCAGGACGGCACCTGGCGGGAAAGCCATTTCACCGCTGTCGGCTTCCCGCGCGTCTTTTACCTGCGCTATCACGGCTATCCGCTGATCTTT
>DATGXU010000237.1:0-5117 GCA_035298685.1 Magnetospirillum sp.
GGCGCCCCCGATGGTGACGATGTCCTTGCCGCTGTCGGCGGCGGTGCTGACGCTGTTGCTGCCGCCGTCGTCGGTAACGGTGTTGGCGCCCGCGCCCAGCGTCATGGTGTCGTTGTTGGCCCCCGTGGTGACGGTGTCGTCACCGGCGCCGGCATTGATGGTGTTGGTGCCCCGCCCGGCATTGACGATGTTGGTGCCGCCACCGGCGTCGATGCGGTCGTCGCCCGCGCCGGTAGTGATGCTGTCGGTGCCGCTGCCGGCGGTGACGGTGTTGGCGCCGGTGCCGGCGACGATGATGTTGGTGCCGTTCCCGGCGGCGATGACGTCGTCGCCCACGCCGGTGGTGATAGTGTCGGTGCCGTCGCCGGTGGTGACGGCATTGGCGCCGTCGCCCGCGGTGATCACGTTGGTGCCGCCGCCCGCCTGGATGGTGTCGTCGCCGCTGCCGGTGGTGATGCTGTCGTTGCCGCCGGCGGTGGTGACGGCGTTGTTGCCCGCACCGGCGTCGATCACGTTGTCGCCGCCGCCGGCCACGATGACGTCGGCACCGCCTTTGGTGGTGATGGCGTCGTTGCCGTCGCCGGCGGTGACCGATTTCTGGCCGCTGCCGGTCCGCACCAGATTGTTGCCGTCGCCCACCAGGATGGTGTCGGTGCCGCCGCCGGTGACGACGGTGTCGTCGCCGTCCGCCACGCCGTCGACCGTGCCGACGGTGACGATGTTGGTGTCGGTGCTGATGCCGTTCAGCGTCACCACGTCCTTGCCGCTGCCGCCGCTGACGGTGTTGCTGCCCGCACCGGCGGCGATGACGTTGGCGCCGTCGCCGGCAGTGATGGTGTCGTCGCCCGATCCGGTGGTGACGCTGTCGTCGCCACCGCCCGCGACCACCACCTTGGTGCCGTTGCCGGCCTCGACCAGATTGTTGCCGTCACCCACCAGGATGGTGTCGGTGCCGTTGCCGGCAAAAACCGAATCGTCGCCGTCCGGCTGGTTGTCCACGGTGCCGACGGTGATGCGGTTGACGCCGTTTCCGGTCAGGCGAACCACGTCGGTGCCGCTGCCGGCGGTGACCACGTTGCTGCCCGCGCCCACGTTGATCACGTTGACGCCGTTGCCGGCGGTCACGGTGTCGTCGCCGCCGGCGGTGGTGATGGTGTCGTTGCCCGAGCCGGTGGTCACCACGTTCAGGCCGGTGCCGGCGCCGATGGTGTTGTTGCCGTCGCCGGCCTCGACGGTGTCGTTGCCGCTGCCGGTGGTGACGGTGTCGTCGCCGCTGCCGGCGGTGATCGACTTGTTGCCGTCGCCGGTGGTCACCCGGTTCTTGCCGTCGCCGACGGCGATCACGTCGGTGCCGGTGCCGGTGGTGACGGTGTCGTCGCCGCTGCCGGTGCTGATGTTGTTGTTGCCCGCGCCCGCGGCGATGACGTTGGTGCCGTTGCGCGCGCGGATGGTGTCGTCGCCGCTGCCGGTGGTGATGCTGTCGTTGCCGTCGCCGGCATCCACGCTGTTATTGCCGCCGCCGGCGTCCACCACGTTGTCGCCGGTTCCGGCGAAGATGTCGTCGTTGCCGCTGCCGGTGGTGACCTGGTCGTTGCCGTTGCCGGCGAACACGATGTTGTCGCCGTCGCCGGCGGTGACGGTGTCGTCGCCCGCATAGGCGTACACCGTGTCGTCGCCGCCGCCGGCGCTGATGGTGTCGCGGCTGTTGCCGGCATAGACGACGTTGTCGCCTTCACCCGCGATGATCCGGTGCGGGCCGCTGGCGGTGGGCAGCACGAAGACGTCGCTGGCGAAGCCGTCGATGGTCACCGGCTGGACGTTGGTGATGTCGGCGGCCTCGTCCACGTCCTGGAAGCGCAGCTGGAACGAGTGTTCGGTGGTGAACGGCTCGGACGTGCGGCCTTCCAGGGTCACCACCAGCTTGGCGTCGAAATGGTCGGTGCCGGCGTAGAGCGCGTGGATCTTGGTGGTGTCGTAGGTGACGGTCAGGGTCTCGGCGTTGGGAATGATCTTGTCGGGATCGATGCTCCAGCGCCCGTCGCCCAGATAGGTGCCTTGTTCGAAAAAGACCGCGCCGATCAGTTCGCTGGGCAGCTTGACGGTGACGGCGGTCAGCTCGCGCAGGTAGCCGGCGACCGTAAGCTTTATTTCGCGTGCATAATAAAAGGCGGTCCCGGTGGGGGCCAGCCCGGTTTCGGTGTCCAGCGCCGCGTAGGTGGCGGCGGTGTTGTTGTGCGAAAGCTGCTTGAAGCCGTCGGCGAAGAAACGCTCGCTGGCGGCGGTGCCGGTCAGGACCTCGGTGCCGTATTGCTCGGGGTCGGTGCGCAGGATGCCGCTGGCCATGTTGGTGTGATCGGCGCCGCCGGCGCCGTAATAATCGTTGCCCTGATGGACCACGCCGACCACGTTGGCCATGAACAGGCTGGCGTAGACGGGAATTTTCGAGGTCGGCGGATCGCCGGGCGGGCCCTCGGGCGGCGCGGTCGGGGGTTCGTACGGCTTGACGGGGGCGGGATCGAAGGCCTTCTTGAGGAGTTCCTCCTCCATGTGGGCGGCCTTGTTGATCAGCTTGTCCACCGAGGATTCGTTGCCGCTGGTGGGCAACGGCGCCACCTGCTGGGCCTGGGCTTGCTGCGCTTCGGCCTGCTGGGCGTCCATGGGCAGATTTTCGCCCTCGGCCGTCATGTTCTTCTTGCCGGTGGTGCGCTTCTGATCGAACTGGGTCAGGCTGGTCATGGCCGGGATCGAGGTGGGCGGGGTTTCCACCTTGTCCACGGCGGCGAGCAGGGCGCTCGCGCTGGTCGATCCGTCGGCAAAGACAACGTCGGGCGGGGTCGTGGTCATCGCCTCGATGGCGGCGCCGGCCAGGATCACACGGCCGACGCCCTTGACCTCAATGACCAGGTCGAGGTCGATGACGTCCACGCGCGCGATCGCCGAGCGCGGGTGCGAAACCACGAACTGTCCCTTGTCGTTCGCTTTGACGATGGTTGTCTTGTCTGCCATCTGAACCCCCTAGACCTTCCGCGCCGATCAGGCGACCGGCGCCGCCGCGGCCGCTTCGCGAGCGGCGTCGCGCACCACTTCGCGCAATTGCTTTTGCAGATCGCGGGCCATGTTGCGCTGGTTGGTCCGCATTTCCTCGAGCGTCATCTCAAGCAGCGAGCCCTGGCGGTTGATGCCCTGGGCGATGGTTTCCAGCGATTCCAGCGACGAATTCATGCCGGTGAAGTTTTCCTTGATCTCGAACAGGTGGCGGTTGGCGCCGATGTCGGCGTCCTCCACCTTCTTGATGCGTTCGCCCAGTTCCTTCAGCGCGTTCAGCATCTCGGCGCTGGAGTCGCGGGTGATCTGCTGCGACGCCGCCAGCGACTGCAGCTGGTTCTGGTTGATCATGGCCACTTCGCCCAGCTTGGCCACCAGGCCCTGCAGGCCGCTGGCCATGTTGGTGGTCGAGGTGGTCAGGGCCTGCATCTTGCGGTCCAGCTTGGATTCGCCTTCCGAGCCGCGGTCGTTGACCGAGTGCAGCAGGCCGACCGCTTCGTCCAGCTTGGTCAGGGTCTCGCGGCCCAGCGTGCCCTGGGAATCCTGGTACAGGCGCTGGGTGTCGTTGCCGGCGCCCAGCTTCTGGTCGACCGCATTCAGCACGTCCACCAGACGGCCGGTGATGCGCTGCTGGTCGGCCGAATTTTGCTGGATGCCGCGCAATTCGGCCAGCATCTGCTCGTTGGTTTCCTTCATGCGGGGGCCGAAGCCCAGCAGATCGTTGGTCTTCTTCACCGCCGAGACGTTGTTGTCGATGGCTTGCGCCACCAGTTCCAGGCGCTGGGCCAAGCCGTCGACACGGTTGGACAATTGCAGCGAGGCGTCCTGCGACCGGTGGAACAGGTCCTGCAGGTCGTTGATGTTGCCCATCAGCTCGGCCATGAAGTCCGACAGGAAGGCCTCGGACACACCGCCATTGCCGCGCGGCATGGCAAGGCCGGGGGCGGCCGCCTGGACCGGGCCGCGGATGCGCTCGGTCAGCTCGTGCAGCACGGTGCGGGCGTCGGCCAGGATGTGGCGGATGTAGCGGCGCACCGCCAGCAGCGCCATGCCCAGCATCAGGCTGCCGACCAGACCGAACATGGAGGCCGAGAAGGCGATGCCCATGCCGGCCAGCGGCTTGCGCAACTCGCCGACCAGCTTCAGGAACTCTTCCTCGACCGCGCCGCCCTGGGCGTTGGCCATGCCGTCCAGCATGCCGGAAATGCCGGTCAGGGTTTCCAGCAGGCCGATGAAGGTGCCCAGCAGGCCCATGGCGATCATGAAGCCGACCAGATAATTGGGCAGCTCCAGCTTGCTGTCGAAATCCGTCGAGATGGCGTGCAGCTCGTTCTCGATGGCGTCCTGGTCCAACTGCGACGACAGCTTGCCGTTGGTCTGGGCGATGTGATCCAGGTAGCGGCGCACCATGCGCTTGGCCAGCCACTTGCCCTCCAGCAGGTCGCGCATGGGCGTGCCGTCCTTGGCCTCGCGCCCGAAGCGCAGCAGGGTCAGGTGCTCGCGCTGGGCTTCCACCAGACGGGTCAGGATCAGCACCGTGCCGATCACGCCCACGGTCAGGATGCCCAGGTTCAGGACGGGGTTGCCGCCGATGGCCATCCAGACGAATTCGCGGAAGGAAACGCCGGCAGCCACCACCACCAGCACCGGCAGGACCGCCTGAAGCAGTACCAGGGCTTGAAAGCGGCGGGCGACGACAAGGTGCAGGATCTTATTCATCAACGGGCATCCCGGAACGTGTTGTCGGCAAATTTGGTCAGCGGTGAAAGCAGATGGCGGGCCACGGTGCGCCGGCCGGTGACGATGTCGCCGGTGGCGGTCATGCCCGGAACAAGCAGCTTGCCGGTATAGGTGTCGGGCAGCGCGTCGATGCGGATGCCCACACGGTAATAGGGTTCGCCGCGGGCGTCGGCCACGGTGTCGGCGCTGACCTCGGCCACGCGGCCCGACAGGGTGCCCAGCGCACCGGTGTCATAGGCGGACAGGCGCACCTTGGTGTTCAGGCCGGGGCGCAAATCGCCGCGGTCGCTGGGGCGGGCGCGGGCCTCGATCAGCACCTCGCCGGCGGTGGG
>DATGXU010000238.1:0-5475 GCA_035298685.1 Magnetospirillum sp.
CGAGGCGGTCCAGCAGGGCGGCGCAATCGCCGTGCTCGGCGCCATTCTCGGGCAGGGCGGGCGTCAGGCGGGTTTCGACGATGCGGCCGTCCTCGATCACCACGGTCTCGCCGGGGCGCACCCGGCGGATGCCGTCGAAAATGGTGTCGGTGCCGCAGGTGAACTGCAGTTGCAGCAGCTCGCGCACCGCCCGCTGATCGACGCGCGGCGCCACCAGCCCGGCGCGCACCAACGCCTGCGCTTCCGAGGCGAAGGCGACCCCCCACGGACCCTCCGCC
Organism: Magnetospirillum sp.; assembly: GCA_035298685.1. Taxonomy (GTDB): domain Bacteria; phylum Pseudomonadota; class Alphaproteobacteria; order Rhodospirillales; family Magnetospirillaceae; genus Magnetospirillum. The sequence goes on from DATGXU010000238.1 coordinate 279, forward strand.
ACATAAAGCGGCTTGATGCCGAAGGGATCGCGGGCCAGCACCACCCGGCCCTGCGCGGGGTCGTGGATGGCGATGGCGTACATGCCGCGCAGCCGGCGGGTGAAGGCCAGCCCCTCGCGGGCATACAGATGCAGCGGCGGTTCGCAATCGGACCCGGTGGCGAAGCGGACTTCCGGCAGCGCCGCCTTGAGTTCGATGTAGTTGTAGATTTCGCCGTTGGCGACGATGGCGCGGCCGTCGGCATCGATAATGGGCTGGCGGCCGCCATCCAGGTCGATGATCGCCAGCCGGGTCTGCACCAGCCCCACATTGTCGCGCAGGTAATCGCCGCGCCCATCCGGGCCGCGATGGGCCTGGGCGTCGGCCAGCCGGGCCAGCACGGCCCGGTTGGGGCGCTGGCCGTTGGGGGCGGCGATGCCGGCGATGCCGCACATCAGCGCACCACCTTGTGGAAGAAGTCGATGTAGCGGGCGACCACGGCGGCTTCGGTGAACTGGCTTTCGTAGGCGCGGCGTCCGGCGGCGCCCATGGCGGCGGCGCGGTCGCGGTCGTCGATCAGGCCGGCGATGGCGGCGGCCATGGCGCCGGCATCTTCAAGCGGCACCAGCAGGCCGTTGTCGCCATCGCGGATCAATTGGGTCGGCCCCTCGGATGCCGCCGACACCACCGGGATGCCCTGAGCCCACGCCTCGATCACCACGTTGCCCAAGGGCTCGTGGCGCGACGGACAGACGAACAGGTCGGCGGCGGCGAACAGACTGGCCACGTCGTCGCGCCAGCCCAGGAAACGAATGCGCGGCGCCACACCCTGGCGTTCGGCCAGTTGTTCGAGTTCGGCGCGCAGCGGGCCGTCGCCGGCCAGCCACAGATGGGCGTCGGGCACCTGCGCCAGGGCGCGGATCAGCACGTCGAACGCCTTGTTGGGGTGCAGACGGCCCAGGCCCAGGATCAGCGGCACGCCCTCGGGGGTGGCGAACGCCTTGCGGTCCACCGCCTCGGCCTTGGTGGCGGTGACGAAATTGGGAACGTAGTGAACGCGCTCGGGCGACCAGCCCTGGCCGACGATCCAATCGACGATGTCTTGGGTGTTGCCGATCAGGTGGTCGAAGCCGCGATAGTATTTCAGGTCGTAATAGCCGCCCAGCCGGCCGACACGGACGTAATCGCCGCCGGGGCAGAAGCGGCTGGCGCGGTTCATCCAGGTCAGCACCACGTTGGGCTTGAACCGGGCCGCCGCCTTGCGGAAACCCAAATGGGTGCGGATGTCCAGCCGGCCGCCAAAGGGCAACTCGGTCACCGCGACGCCGGCATCGCGCAACAGCTGGGCGCGGCGGGAATTGGTCCGGATCAGCACCTGCTGCGGGATGCCGGCGCGCTGCAGCGCCGGGGCCAGTCGCTCGAAGAACCCCTCGGCGCCGCCGCGATCGGCGCCGGCCATGGCTTGCAGCAGGCGGATCATGTCAGCAATGCCTCGAACCGTTCGGCCGCCGCGTCCCACGACCGGCCCACGTACAGGGATTTGGCCTCGGCGCCCATGGTGGCGGCGACGTTGGCATCCAGCAGGATCATGGTCGCCAGATTGGCGAAGGCGTCGGCATCGGGCACCACATAGGCGGATTGGCCGTTGACCACGCGCTCGGGCGCGGCACCCAGCGGGCGCAGCACCGCCGGCAGCCCGGCGGCCTGGGATTCCATCAGCGTGAACGCGGTGGTGTCATCGTCGTGGCCGGGATACAGGTGCACGCAGGCTTCGCGATAGGCCTGGGCCATGGCGCCGTCGCCGCCGGGGCGCTGGATGACGACGCCGTGGTCGCGCGCGGCCAGCACCCGCTCGGCCAGCGGCTGCAGGGCGGGCTCGACCTCGCCGCCCTCGGCCGCCTTGGCCAGGGACATGGAATGGATGTGCAGTTCCGCCTCGGGGACGCGGGGGCGGATGCGCTCGATCCACAGCGTCAACAGCCAGTCCAGGCCGTGGCTGGGATGGGTGGTGACGATGGCGCGGGGCGGGGTCGCCCGCGCGGTGGCGACGTCGTTCAGGAAATCCGACTTCAGCGCCGGCGGCAGGATGGATGCCGGCAGCCCGCGCGGCTGCCACCCCTTGGCCTGAGCGCCCGACGAGAACAGCACCAGCGGCTTGTGATCGTTCAGCATTTCGCGGGTGGCGGGGCGGTCCAGCTGGCGGGCGGGGGCGGTGGTCCACAACACCCGACGCTTGGCCTGACGCACGAATTCCAGCAGTGCCGGCTTGCGAAAGGCCACCAGCACGTCGGTGGTCAGCGGCCTTTTGCCGTCCAGTGTTTCCCACTGGCAGCCCTCGATGAACAGGCTCCAGCGGCAGCGGTTGAACACCGTCACCGTATGGCCGCGCCGCGCCAGCGCGCCGGGCAGGGCGGCGAACGCCTTTTCCGCGCCGCCAAGCGCGCGGGCCGAGGCGGTGAAGCCGTCGAATGGGATGGAATCGTCGACGAATGTTATATGCATCGCCCCGTTATAGTGCTCCGCACCGGTCAAGCCAAGGCTCGAGGACTTGCCAACCCGGCGACCTTGCCCCACCTTTGGCGGGTCCGCCGCGCCCATTGGAGCTTCCCACCCATGGAAACCCGTTTTACCCGCTTGGATCGTGCCGTGCTGGCCGTGGCCGGCGAAGACCGCGCCACCTTTCTGCAGGGCCTGATTTCCAACGACATCAACAAGGCCGGGCCGGATCGCGCCATCTGGGCGGCCTTTCTGACGCCCCAGGGCAAGTTCCTGTGGGACCTGTTCATCGTCGAGCACGACGGCGCCTTTCTGATCGACGTCGAAGCGGCGCGGGCCGAGGACTTCCGCAAGAAGCTGTCCATGTACAAGCTGCGGGCCAAGGTCACCATCACCGCCACGCCGCTTTCGGTCTATGCGGTGCTGAACGCCGCCGCCTTGGACCTGGGGTCGGCTCCGGGCGCCGCCCGCGCCTTCGGCGACGGCATCGCCTATGTGGACCCGCGTCTGGCCCATTTGGGCGCCCGCGTAGTGCTGGCCTCGCCCGAGGCGCTGGTGGCCGCCGGGCTGGCGGAAACCGACATGGCCGCCTGGGACGCGGTGCGTATGGCCGCCGGCGTTCCCGACGGCAGCCGCGACATGCCGGTGGACAAGGCGCTGTTGCTGGAAAACGGCTTCGACGAACTGGGCGGAGTGGATTTCGAAAAGGGCTGCTACATGGGGCAGGAACTGACCGCCCGCACCAAGTACCGCGGCCTGATCAAAAAGCGCCTGCTGCCGGTCAGCATCTCGGGGCCGGCGCCGGCGCCGGGAACGCCATTGTTGGCCGGCGACGCGGAAGCGGGCGAGATGCGCTCGGCCTGCGGTGACGTGGGGCTGGCGCTGGTGCGGCTGGAGTACCTGTCGGGCCCGCTGTCGGCGGGCGAGGCGTCGCTGACGGTACGGGTGCCCGACTGGGCCAGATTGCCGGAATAACCGCAGCATTCCCTCTCTCGCCCGGCGGGAGGGGGAAGCATCGCGCCCTGGAGCAGGTCTGGGCCGCCCTGGCCGACGGTTACCGACCCCGCGGAGCCGCCCGTTCGGCCTGAGCGTCACGTCGACACCTCAATTCCCACCATACGCATCCGACTGACCCGGGCTTTGGCGCGCCGATTACCACGCTGTCCCTGCTGCCAACGGCCAATAGCCCAATCCAACGGTTTGTGACGCAGTAGAATTAGATCAGATCCGCCAGCGTCTTGCCGTCCAGCACGCCCAGGAAGGCGGCCAGCGCCTGATCGACCACGCCGGCCAGCTTGCAGTGCGATACCGGACAGGGGCGGGCGTCGTCGCTGCACGGCAACAGCGACAGGTTTTCCTCTTGGCGGATCAGGCGGCCAAGATTTATGTCCGCCGGCTCGCAGCCCAGGCGCAGGCCGCCGTTCTTGCCGCGCACCGTCGTCACATAGCCCAACTCCGACAGGCGGCGAACAATCTTTTTCAGGTGCTCGGACGACACCGCGTAGTGATCGGCCACCTCGCGCACGGTGACCACCCGGTCCCTGTTCTGGGCGAGATAAAGCAGCAGCCGCAGCGAGTAGTCGGTGAACTGGGTGATCTTCATCGCCCATGCCCCGCCAGATACTCGCCCAGCGCCTGGACGCGCCGCGAAACCTGGTCCACCAGATCCGGGATCGGCGCATGGTCGCCGGCCAGGGCGGCGTTCTCGATCAGGGTCAGCAGATCGTAAAGGCAGGTTTCGCCGAACATGGCGGCCTTGCCGCGCATGGCGTGGGCATGATCGGCCAGGTCGGCCGCGGCGCCCTGCGTCAGGGTACCCAGGCGCTGGCCGTCGCGCACCATTTCGGCCACGAACATGGGCAGCAGCGATTCGAGGCCGGGCGGAATGGCCGGGGGCGATGAAAGCGGCGCGGACACGGCCAGCCCCTCACAACCTGTCGCACTTGAGGGATTCCGCCACATACTCGCGGAAGCGTTCGGCCACCAGCGGCGGACTGTAGCGATAGCCCTGGATCAGGTCGCAACCGCGCTGGGCCAGGAAATCCATCTGCTCGCCGGTCTCGACCCCCTCGCCCACCACCTTCATGCCCAGCGAATGGCCAAGGGCGATGATGGCCTCGATCAGGCGGGCGTCGTCGCCGCCTTCCAGCGCGCTGGCGACGAACGAGCGGTCCACCTTGAGGATGTCCACCGGGAAATGCTTGAGATAGCTGAGCGAGGCGTAGCCGGTGCCGAAATCGTCGACCGCGATCAGGGCGCCGATGTCGCGGATGCGCTGGATCTTGCTCAGCACCTCCTCGCCCGAAGCCAGCAGCAGGCTTTCGGTGATCTCCACCGTCACCAGTTCGGGGTCCAGGCCGGTCACTGACAGCGCGCGTTCCAGCGCCGAGGCGATGTCGCCCTGCTGCACCTGCCGGGGCGACACATTGACGGCGATGCGCAGCGGCGGATCGGTCATGCCGCGCCACGACGCTGCCTCGCGGCAGGCCTCGGTCAGCAGCCAGTCGCCGATGGGCAGGATCAGGCCCATTTCCTCGGCCAGCGGCACGAACTGCTCGGGACTGATGGCGCCAAGGTAGCGGTTGTGCCAGCGCAGCAGCGCCTCGGCGCCGGCGACGCGGCCGGTGGCCACCTCGATCACCGGCTGATAGACCAGGGTGAATTCGTCATGTTCCAGCGAATCGGACAGCTCGCTGGCCAGCCGTGACCGCGCTTGGGCGCG
>DATGXU010000239.1:0-4719 GCA_035298685.1 Magnetospirillum sp.
CCCCGCCGAATCCGCCAAGGCGGTGTGGGCCAACGGCGACAAGCCCTATACGCCCGAGCGCATCGCCCGCATCGACGCCATCGAGGCCGAGACCAAGCATGACGTCATCGCCTTCCTGACCGAACTGGCCGAGCATATCGGCCCCGACTCGCGCTTCGTTCACCAGGGTATGACCTCGTCCGACGTGCTGGACACCTGCTTGAACGTGCAGTTGGTCCAGGCCGCCGACATCCTGCTGGCCGACGTCGACGCCCTGCTGGCCGCGCTCGAGCGCCGGGCGTTCGAATACAAGGATCTGGCCTGCATGGGCCGCAGCCACGGCATTCATGCCGAGCCGGTGACCATCGGCCTGAAGTTCGCAGGCTTCCACGCCGAGTTCCAGCGCAACAAGGCCCGCCTGCTGGCCGCCCGCGCCGACATCGCCACCTGCGCCATCTCGGGCGCGGTCGGCACCTTCGCCAACATCGACCCGCGCGTGGAAGAGCACGTGGCCGCCAAGCTGGGCCTGGCGCCCGAGCCGCTGTCGACCCAGGTGATCCCGCGCGACCGCCACGCCCAGTTCTTCGCCACGCTGGGCACCATCGCCAGCTCGATCGAGCGCGTGGCCGTTGAAATCCGCCACCTGCAGCGCACCGAAGTGCGCGAGGCCGAGGAATACTTCTCGCCCGGGCAGAAGGGCAGCTCGGCCATGCCGCACAAGCGCAATCCGGTGCTGACCGAAAACTTGACCGGTCTGGCCCGCATGGTGCGCGGCTATGTGGTGCCGGCCATGGAAAACGTCGCCCTGTGGCACGAGCGCGACATCTCGCATTCCTCGGTGGAACGCTATATCGGCCCCGACGCCACCATCACCCTGGACTTCGCCCTGGCCCGCCTGACCAACGTGGTGGACAAGCTGGTGGTGTACCCCGATGTGGTCGAACGCAACCTGAACCAGCTGGGTGGCCTGATCTTCTCGCAGCGCGTCCTGCTGGCCCTGACCCAGGCCGGCGTCAGCCGCGAGGATGCCTATCGCCTGGTGCAGCGCAACGCCATGAAGGTGTGGGACGCCGCCGGCGAGGGCAAGGAAACCAAGGGCAAGTTCCTGGCCGGCCTCAAGGCCGACGCGGACGTGACCAAGGCGCTGTCCCCGGCCCAGATCGAGGAACTGTTCGACCTCGGCTATCACACCAAGCACGTGGACACCATCTTCCGCCGCGTCTTCGGCCGCGCGTAAGCTGTTGCAAGGCGCCCTCTTCCGCCCTACCGAGCGGAAGAGGGCGCCGCGTCCGTCAGTCCGTTGCCGCCATATGGGCCAGCTTGGCGACGGTATTCATGTTCCGCCCCGTTCCCGCCGCCGCAGCAGGAATGCGCAGCCGGGTGCGGGCCATTCCCTCGCCGTAATGCACATAGATTTCGCGCGCCCCCAGCCGCAACTCCTCGGCCTGCCGGCCGGTGGCGGCCGTCAGCGCATCCGCCGGCGGCGGCGCGTCCAAGAAGATGGCAAGCGTGCGTTCCGGCGCCGCCTGGGGAAAGGGATTGGCGGCGACGATGGCGGCCATCTCGGCGGCACTGCGCACCATCACCGGCATGGGCGCCCCCATATGGGCCGCCAATGACACTTCCAGCGTCGCCTTGACCTCGGCCTCGGGCGCCGTGCTGTCGAAAACCACGTTGCCACTGGCGACATAGGTGCGAACGCGCCTCAAACCGGCCTCCTCGCACAGGCGGCGCAAGTCGGCCATGCGCAACGTGCCGAACCCACCCACGTTGACCGCCCGCAACAGGGCGCAATAGACCACCATGGCCGGCTCCACACGTCGCTGCGCTTACGGCGCCCAGAAAAGCATGGGGCGCCCCGCAATGCGAGGCGCCCCGAAAACTGCTGGCGAACCCTGCGGCCGCTTTCCGGCCAACGGCATCCGCGCGATCAGCAAAAGCTACTTCTTGACGATCTCTTCAGAGAGCTCGGCGCGAGCCACATCGGCCAGACGCGCGAATTCCTTCTGCACCTTGGCCTCGTCCACCGCCACGCCCTTGGCGGCGAAGTCACGGATCACCTTGTGGCTGGCATCGTGGTCGGGCTCGGAGAACTCGGCATCGACCACCGACAGGGCATACGCCTTGGCGGCATCGCCCGACAGCCCCAGATGCTCGGCGGCCCACAGCCCCAGCAGCTTGTCCCGGCGGATGTTGACCTTGAACTGCGTTTCCTGGTCCAGCCGGTACTTCGCTTCGAACGCCTTTTCGCGGTCGTCGAACATAGTCATGGTGCGCGACTTCCTTTTTCGCCCACTATAGGAAAGTGGTTGTCGTTGGGTCCCGTTGCCATCGTGGCGAAGGTGTTATAGCCGCCAAGGCCTCCAGTAGAAACGGATTTTTCAATGTGCACCCTCGTGATTTTGCGACGCCCCCATGACCAATGGCCGATTCTGGTGGGCGCGAACCGCGACGAAATGGCCGGACGGCCTTGGAAACCGCCGGCCCGGCACTGGTCGGACCGTCCGGAAGTCATAGCCGGGCTGGATCAACTTGCGGGTGGGTCGTGGCTGGGCCTGAACGATGCCGGCGTGGTCGCCGCCATCCTGAATCGCGTCGGCACCCTGGGTCCCCAGGCGGGAAAGCGCAGCCGGGGCGAGCTGGTGCTGGAGGCGCTGGACCACGCCGACGCGGTCGAGGCCGCCCATGCCCTGGCCGATCTTGACGGACGCGCCTATCGGCCGTTCAACATGATGGTGGCCGACAACCGCGACGCCTATTGGATCCGGGCGGACGGCGGCGCCCGCATCCAGGTCCACCCCATTCCCGAAGGCCTGCACATGCTGACGGCGCAGGAACTGGACGACCCGGCCAGCCCGCGCATCGCCGCCTATCTGCCGCGCTTCACGGCCGCCGCCGCCCCCAACCCCGACCGGGCCGAGTGGTCGTCGTGGACCACGCTGCTGGCCGATAGCGGCGCCGGCCCCGACGGCGAGGAAGCGGCGGCCATGTGCTTTGCCCGCGCCAGCGGCTTCGGCACGGTGTCGTCGTCGCTGATCGCGCTGCCCGCCATCGGCGCCGAAATCGCGCCGGCTTGGCGCTTTGCCGCCGATCGCCCTGATCGGACGACCTGGGAACCGGTGGCCCTTCGCTGATTTTCCGGTCATCCATCACCTTCGGGGGGAGACAGCTCGTTGTCTCTCCCGCCGTTGCCTGCTATATGAACTGCTGTGATCGACGGCGCTCCCGATGCGAGCCGCGCCGTTTTCCCCGCGCGAGACACGCAAGCCCCGCGCTTCATCATCCGGATGTTTTCCATGGCCCGACGCAGACAGATTTACGAAGGCAAGGCCAAGGTCCTTTTCGAAGGCCCCGAGCCCGGCACCCTGGTCCAGTACTTCAAGGACGACGCCACCGCCTTCAACAACAAGAAGAAGGGCACCATCACCGGCAAGGGCGTGCTCAACAACCGCATCAGCGAATACCTGATGCTGAAGTTGGGCGAGATCGGCATCCCGACCCATTTCGTGCGCCGCCTCAACATGCGTGAGCAGCTGGTGCGCGAGGTCGAGATCATCCCGCTGGAAGTGGTGGTGCGCAACATCTCGGCCGGTTCGCTGGCGCAGCGTTTCGGCCTGTCGGAAGGCACTCCGCTGCCGCGCTCGATCGTCGAGTACTATTTCAAGTCCGACGCGCTGGGCGACCCCATGGTGTCGGAAGAGCACATCACCGCGTTCGGCTGGGCCACCACCCAGGATCTGGACGAGATCATGTCGCTGTCGCTGCGCGTCAACGACTTCCTGACCGGCCTGTTCCTGGGCATCGGCATCCGCGTCGTCGACTTCAAGCTGGAATTCGGCCGCCTGTACAACGGCGACGACATGCAGATCGTCCTGGCTGACGAAATCAGCCCCGACAACTGCCGCCTGTGGGACCTGAAGACCGGCGAGAAGATGGACAAGGACCGCTTCCGTCGCGACCTCGGCAATGTCGAGGAAGCCTATCAGGAAGTGGCCCGCCGCCTTGGCATCCTGCCCGAAGGCGGCCCGCGCGACCTCAAGGGCCCGGCCACCATGCAATAACGCTTCCGCGCAAGCGGAAGGCTCGCGACAGCGACGATGCGAAGGAAGAAGACGTGAAGGCGAAGGTTCACATCACCCTCAAGAACGGCGTTCTCGACCCCCAGGGCAAGGCGGTTCAGCACGCCCTCGGCTCGCTTGGTTTCGCCGGCGTCAACGATGTCCGCCAGGGCAAGTACATCGAGTTGGACCTGGCCGAGACCGACAAGGCCAAGGCCAAGGAAGCCGCCGAGCAGATGTGCAAGCAGCTGCTGGCCAACACGGTGATCGAAAACTACACCATCGACCTGATCGACTGATCGGGCGGGTGTTCAAGGACAAGGCCGGGAAGCCACGCTTTCCGGCCTTTTTTGTTCTTTCCGAAGCTCCCTTCCTCATTCTTGTCATGCGCGGGCTTGACCCGCGCATCCACGCGCCATCATCTATCCCATTGTTTCCAAAGGCATTCATGCGGAGCCGCGTGGATTGCATTGTAGGCGGACCATCCATCGGCTTGGATGGGGACGTCGGCGGGCTCCCGATCGTGGATGGGTCTTGACGAACGAGGTCATCTCGGGACCCGCCGACGTTTCGGTCTGACACGCGAACGGTAGGTGGGGCTTGACGCCCGGATGCAATCCTGCGTGCCGACCAATGACTTCTCATTGTGGTGCGGAGGGGGGGCAATGGACAAGCGGATCGT
>DATGXU010000240.1:0-6527 GCA_035298685.1 Magnetospirillum sp.
CGGGCTGACCGGCTTCATGGCGGAAAGCCCGTTCCTGCGCGGTACGCTCGATCTGTTGGGCGTGCAGCCGGAATTCGCCGGCCGCAAGGAATACAAGACCGCCATCGAGACCTTCACCGAAAAGAAGTACAGCGCCGCCAACCTGGAGACGCTGAACGGCTTGCTTGATGCGTGGTCGGGCCAGGTGATCGCCGGCATCGCCGAGGGCCGCAAGCTGCCCGTCGACAAGGTGCGTGCCCTGTTCGGCAAGGGGCCGTTCCTGGCCGCCGAGGCGCTGTCGTCGGGGCTGGTGGACAAGCTGGGCTATCGCGACGAAGCCATGGCCGCCGCCGAGGGCGACCAGCACCCGGACGAGGTGGACGTGGCCGACTACGCCGCCCATGCCCCCACCGCCAAGGGCACGCCGGTGGCGCTGATCACCGGCGAGGGCATGATCCAGCGCGGCGAGGCCGATGGCGGCTTCGGCAGCGAGGACGGCTTCGGTTCCGACACCATCGCCGGCGCCCTGCGCGACGCCATCGACGACGACAGCATCAAGGCTATCCTGTTCCGGGTCGACAGCCCCGGCGGTTCGTATGTGGCCTCCGACACCATCTGGCACGAGGTGCGCCGCGCCCGCGCCGCCGGCAAGCCGGTGGTGGTGTCCATGGGCAACCTGGCGGCCTCGGGCGGCTATTTCGTGTCCATGGGCGCCGACCGCATCGTCGCCCAGCCCGGCACCATCACCGGGTCCATCGGCGTGTTTACCGGCAAGATGGTGCTGTCGGATTTCTGGCCCAAGCTGGGCGTCAGCTGGGACGAGGTGCATCGCGGCGACAACGCGCCCATGTGGAGCGCCAACAAGGGCTTCTCGCCGCAGGCGTGGGACCGCGTCAACGCCATGCTGGATCGCATCTACGCCGATTTCACCACCAAGGCCGCCGATGGCCGCCGCATGCCGGTGGACAAGCTGGAGCCCAACGCGCGCGGCCGCGTGTGGAGCGGCGCCGAGGCCAAGGCGCTGGGGCTGGTGGACGCCCTGGGCGGCTACGACGTGGCCCAGGCCCAGCTGCGCGAGCTGCTGAAGCTGCCGGCCGACGCGCCGCTGAAGCTGGTGGCGTTCCCTGAACCGGAAAGCCCGTTGCAGGCACTGTCCAAGTTCGCCTCACGAGGGGGCATGGCCAAGGCCAAGGAGGCCGAGACCCTGGCCCGCGCGGCCCGCGTGCTGGCTCCGGTGCTGGACCGGGTCGAGGGCATGGACGCCAAGGCCGGCGCCCTGCGCATGCCGGTCAGCCCGGCGGACCTGCCGCGATGAGTTCCGATGCCCCGAAGACGGTGGTGATCACCGGCGCCAGCCGGGGCATCGGCCACGTCACCGCCCGCCGCTTCCTGGCCGAAGGCTGGCGGGTCATCACCTGTGCCCGTGCCGTCATTCCCGAGGAATGCCGGCGCGACCGCAACTGGGCCTTCCACATCCCCGCCGACCTGTCCGACCCCGCCAGCGCCGACGCCTTCGTGGCCGAGGCGCGGCGGCTGCTGGGCGACGATCCGCTGCATGCGCTGATCAACAATGCCGGCGTCAGCCCCAAGACGCCCTATAAAGAGCGGCTGGGCGTGCTCAACGGTCCCATCGACGGCTGGAAGCAGGTGTTCGAGCTGAACTTCTTCGCGCCCCTGCGGCTGGCGCGCGGGTTTGCCAGCCAATTGCATCGCGGCAAGGGGGCGATCGTCAACATCACCTCTATCGCCGGGCACTATGTGCATCCCTTCGCCGGCTCGGCCTATTCGACGTCAAAGGCGGCGCTGTCCGGCCTGACACGCGAGATGGCGGTGGAATTCGCCCAACTGGGGGTGCGGGTCAACGCGGTGGCACCGGGCGAGATCAGCACCGAGATGATCTCGGCCGAATACGAAGCCCTGGTGCCGCGCATCCCGCTGGACCGCATGGGCACGCCCGAAGACGTGGCCGGCACGGTGTTCCGCCTGTGCGGCGACGATTTCGCCTATGTCACCGGCTCCGAGGTCTTCGTCACCGGCGGCCAGCATCTGTATTAGGGGCAGGGCCTATAAAATCGCCTTATGTTGCCTCAGAGAGGTGGTTCAAGGTTTTCGTAAGGGGCTGCAGCACGTACAGCCCCCTTTTCAAGCGGCAGCTACATCGAATATCCCGTTTCCTACTTGTTGAGCTCCACCGTGGCCGCGCTGGTTCCTCCGCGCGCCATGCCGCTCAATGAATAGGTGCCGTTGTCCTGCTTTGACAGAGTGAGTTCGTATGCCCAATCGGCATCGGTTTTGAATTTCACGGTCGAACCGTCATAAATGCCGGTAAATGTCTGCTCCGTCTTGACGCGCGAAGACGGGAGATAAGCCTTCCCGGTAACAACGCCCGCATTGGCTTGAATTACGTAACGTCCGTTCTGGACGCGGCCATCGGTCAACGTCCCATTCCATTCGCCGGTCAGCGCGGAAGGTGCTTCGGCAAGCGCAACGGGCTTGCCCGTTTGGCAGGCGGACAGGCCGGTGGACACGGCAAGAACGGCCACCGCCAAAGTCAGCTTCTTCATGTTTTTCCCCTTATTTCGATGGGCTATAACCCCCCATCTGCTCGTCATCGGCAAAGAGCCGCGAGAACCTCAGGTTAGGGTGGTGGCATGATGATAAAGGGTTAAAAGCACCCTTTCAAGGGTTTCGAGAACCATAATTGTTTCGGCTGACGGAGTGGCGTCGCCTCATGCGTGCATGATTTCCGCACGCCAGATCAGGGCCGCCAGGGCACTCCTTGGTTGGTCGCAACAAGAGCTCGCCGACAAGGCGATTATTTCGGTCAATGCGATACGACGACTTGAAGGGGCGCAGGTCGACGCGCGCATGAGTACGGTCGCGGCCGTAAAGGCCGCGCTCGAAGCTGCCGGCATCGAGTTTCAGTTTGCGGATGCCACGAGAGGGGAGGGCGTTCGCCTCCGTTCTCCATGAGCATTGCGCGGGCATGGGATGCCCGGACGGCCGGCTTGCCTTTTGTCGACTAAACTTTCTTGCTGCCGATCAGGTTGACCGAGCTTGTCGGCATGAACAGCCGCGACAGCGCGATCTTGTCGCCGTCGCGGTCGTCGAAGCAGCGTTGCGCCGGCTGGGGATCGAGGGTCAGCTGCATCAGGTTGCGTTCGATGCGCAGGGTGCGGCGGCTATGTTCCGGCACGCCGTTGAACAGCAGGCGATAGCCCTTGTCTTCCTTGGCGCCGGTATAGAATTCGGTGTCGAAGACGATGCGGGGGAACAGGCTGCGCACGCCCACGAACGACATGCGCCAGAAAACCTCGGGGAATTCGTGGTAGCCCTGCACCCAGGGCACGGTCACCAGGATGATGCCGCCGGGGCGCAGCAGGTTCTGTAACGTCGCCGCCACTTCCCCACGGCGCGGGAACGTGTTCCAGCACGTGGGGGATGACGATGGCATCCACCTGCTTGACGCAGCACCGCTTGTGGATCTGCTGAATGCCGGCCTGGGCGTCGCACACCACGTCGACGTTGTCGCCATCCTGCACGTCCATGCCGATGACCCGGCACTGGGAAAACACCTGGCGCCAACGCCGGTTGTTATCGAGCACCGAGGTACGGCTGCCCACATGCAGCACCACGCCTTCCTTCAGACGCGCGCCCAGGATGGCGCCCCAATCCAGATCGAACGATTCGATGCCGATGCGGTCGCCTTCGGCCAGAACCCATTCGTTCAACGTGGTGGTGGCGGGAAAGATGGGGACGGTGGTGGTCATGCTCGCTGCCGGTTGAATAGTCGGACTGGCGATGCATAGCGGAAAGCCGGGCCCCCGTAGAGAGGAGGCCCGGCACCTTCGGGTCAGGCGGTTTTGACGTCGCGCAGGAAGCCGTCCACCGCCTGACGCAATTCGCCGGCCTGCCCGGCCAGCAAGCGGGCGGCGTCCAGCACCGAAGCGGCGGCGGTGCCGGTGTCGCCGGCGGCCTGCTGCACGCCGGTGATGGTGCTGCTGACCTCGGACGTGCCGGCGGCGGCCTGTTCGACGTTGCGGGCGATTTCCTGGGTGGCGGACGATTGCTGTTCCACGGCGGCGGCGATGGCACCGGCGATGGACGACACTTCCTCGATGACCGCACCAATGGAACGGATGGCGTTCACCACCGTCTTGGTCTGGTCCTGGACGGCGCCGATCTGGGCGCTGATTTCCTCGGTGGCGCGCGCCGTCTGGTTGGCCAGGCTTTTGACCTCGTGCGCCACCACGGCAAAGCCCTTGCCGGCCTCGCCCGCCCGCGCCGCCTCGATGGTGGCGTTCAACGCCAACAGATTGGTCTGGCTGGCGATGTCGTTGATCAGGTTGACCACCTCGCCGATGCGCGTGGCCGAGACCGACAATTGCTGCACGTCGGCATCGGTGCGCTTGGCCGCATCGGCGGCGCGGCGCGAGATTTCGTTGGAATGGCTGACCTGACGGCCGATTTCGCCGATGGAGGCGGCCAGTTCCTCGGCGGCGGCGGCCACGGTTTCCACGTTGGCGCTGGCCTGGGTGGCGGCGGCGGCCACGGCGGTGGACTGGCGGCTGGTCTGGTCGGCGGCGGCCGACATGTTGGTGGCGGTGTCGGACAGGCCCGAGGCGGTGTCGGCCACCACGCGGACCAATTGGGCGGCACGGCTGTCGAAATCGGCGGTCAGGCGATCCACGGTGTCCTGGCGCCGGGCGCGGCGTTCGGCTTCCGCGTGGGCGGCTTGCTCGAGTTGCAGCCGCTTGTGGCCGTTGTTCTTGAACACCTCCAGCGCCTGGGCCATGGCGGCGATTTCATCCTTGCCACGGGCGGCGGGGATGACTGTGTTCAGGTTGCCGTCGGCAAGATTGCGCATGGCGGCGGTCATGGCGTCGAGCGGGCGGGCGATGCCGCTGCCGATGACCCACGCGACCACGGCGCCCAGCGCCAGCGCGGCGATCGAGATCAGCAGATCGGCCACCTCGGAACGCATGGCCGAGGTCTTGGCCCCGTCCTCCATGGCGCGCAGGAAGGTCAGCTGCTGCTCTTCCACTTCGTCGATGCGCCGCTGGGCGGCATTACCCACCATGATCAGGTCGCTGGCCTGAATGGTACCTTCGCGCAGCTTGCGCAGGGTGGTCCGATAGGTTTCCAGCATGGGGGGCAGCGATTGCAGGGCCTTGGTCAACTCCGGGGTGCCGGCACCTTGCGACGCTTCCGCCAAAATCTTCTCGATGGCGTGCAGGGTGTCGTCGCTCTTGTCGTAATCGCCGGAAATCACATGGCGACGCAGTTCCTCGAACCGGGCGTCGGCGTCCTTGACCTGCAACGCGGATTCGGCCACGTCGGAATAGAGGTCGATGGCCACTCGGCCCGCATCCATGCCGCGCCCGCCCACCGCGGCGACCACCACCAGCAGGGCCAGGACCAGGGCGAAACCGCCGGCGATGCGCCGGGGGATGGAAATGTTGTCGAGGGACATGGCCGGCCTTCCGCAAGGAGGAGCATTACGCACATGGTGCGTTAAAACCGACCTTTAGGGCAAGAACATGGCAACCGCCCGCATGCCGCCATGTTTCAGACGCAGGTCAGGGCAACGGGTTGATCAGCATCCCGCCGCCGGGAGCCTCGACCACGGCGCGGGGGCCGTCCACGCGCACCTTGCCTTCGGCCACCAGCTTCAGGGCCAGCGGATAGGCGCGGTGTTCCTGTTCCAGCACGCGGCCGGCCAGCGTGTCGGCGGTGTCGCCGGCCAGCACCGGCACCGCCGCCTGCACCAGGATGGGGCCGTCGTCCAATTCCGGCGTGACCAGATGGACGGTGCAGCCATGCAGCTTCACCCCGGCCTCGATGGCGCGTTCGTGGGTGTGCAGGCCCTTGAAGCTGGGCAGCAGCGACGGGTGGATGTTGATCATCCGCCCGGCCCAGCCCTCGACGAAGCCCTTGGTCAGCAGGCGCATGAAGCCGGCCAGACAGACGATCTCGACCCCGGCAGCGCGCAGGGCGGCATCCATGGCGGCGTCGAACTCCTCGCGGCTGGCGAAGCCCTTGTGCGGGATTACCGTGGTCGGCACGCTGGCTTTGGCGGCGCGTTCCAGCGCGTAGACGTCGGGAATGTTCGAGATGACCAGGGCGATTTCAGCCGGAAAGGCGGGATCGGCGGCGATGGCGTCCAACAAGGCCTGCAGGTTCGAGCCACGCCCCGAGACCAGAACGCCGACTTTCTTTTTCATGGCTGACATCCATTAACCACAAAGGCACGAAGTCACGAAGGAACACGAAGAAGGAAGAATACCTTCGTGCCCCTTCCTGCCTTCGTGCCTTCGTGGTGAAAAAATCAGAAACCGGTCACCTGGCTTTGCGCCTCGTCGCCCTGGCGGGCGCGCAGGGTGCCGATGGTGTACACGGTTTCGCCGTGCTCGGTCAGGATGCGGGTCGCCTCGGCGGCAAGGCCCGCGTCGACCACCACCACCATGCCGATGCCGCAATTGAAGGTGCGGGCCATTTCGTGGTCGGCGACGCCGCCTTCCTTGGCCAGCCACTTGAACACCTCGGGC
>DATGXU010000241.1:0-2638 GCA_035298685.1 Magnetospirillum sp.
AGGGAGCTTCAGATGGACTATACCGCCGCCCGTCAAAACATGGTGGAAAGCCAGATCCGCACCAACCGGGTTATCGATCCCGCGGTGACGGCGGCGCTGGCCAGCATTCCGCGCGAACTGTTCGTGCCCAAGCCCATGCGCGGGTTCGCTTATGTGGATGAGGATCTGGACGTCGGCGGCGGCCGCTTCATTCTCGAGCCTTTGGTTCTGGCGCGCCTGCTGGTGGGCGCTTCCGTTCGTCCCACCGACGTGGTGCTGACCATCGGCGACGCCACCGGCTATGTCTCGGCCGTGGCTTCGAAGCTGGCGCAAACCGTGGTTTCCCTGGAAAGCGATGGCGAATGGGCCGGGCGCGCCGGCCAGTCGCTGTCGGAACTGGGTATCGACAATGCCGCGGTGGTGCAGGGGGCGCTGGACCAGGGATATGCCGCGCAGGCTCCGTATGATGTGATCCTGTTCGCCGGCGCCGTTACCGAGATTCCCAACGAGATTTGTCGTCAGTTGGCCGACGGCGGCCGATTGGTGGGTGTGCTGACCGCGATGCCGGGCGTTGGTCGTGGCACCCTGGTCGTGCGCGTGGGCGACACCTTCGGACGCCGTGTGCTGTTCGATGCAGTCACGCCGTTGTTGCCGGGCTTCCAGCCCAAGCCGAAGTTTGTATTTTGATAAGCTCTGCCGTCTGTTCATAGACGACTAGGGGTTAATCACCAAGATTGCCCAAATAACTTTTCAGTGGGGGCCGGGCGTTCAGCGCCTGGCCCTTCGTGCTTCTAGGGGCGTAACGCCTAAGACCGCCGGCCATTCCATGCCGTGCTTCTTATCTCGGATGCGATGTCATTGCCCGAAGGGGCGTTAAGGAATATTTCTTGATCTTTCTTTCCGGGAAGTTATTGTTCGTCGGGAGTCTTTCGCCGCAGAGGATTGGGGGCGGTCCAACATTGCTGGAAGGTGCGGAATGAGGAAAGCGTGCTTGTTGGCCGGTGTGGCGCTTGTCGGGGCCGGGCTGATTGTCCCCGAAGTGGCAGGTGCCGAAACGCTGGAGGAAGTGCTGTCCTCCGCATATGCCACCAATCCAACCTTGCAGGCGCGCCGGGCGCGGCTGCGTGCCACTGATGAAGGCGTGCCGCAGGCGCTGGCCAACTGGCGCCCCACGGTGACGCTGAATGGTGATGCCGGCCGGGGCCGGTATGAAAGCAACCAGTCCCAGGTCGGCCGTGAAACCACCCGGACGCCGAAGAATTATTCGCTGACCATCTCGCAGCCGCTGTACCGGGGCGGGCGTACCGTCGCCCAGACCCAGCAGGCGGAAGCCACGGTGATGGCCGAGCGGGCGCTGTTGCAAGCCACCGAACAGTCGGTGCTGCTGAACGCCGCCACCGCCTATCTGAACGTGGTGCGTGACGAGGCGGTGCTGAAGCTCAACATCAACAACGAGCAGGTGCTGCGCCGCCAGCTGGACGCAGCGCGCGAGCGTTTCCGCGTGGGCGAAATCACCCGCACCGACGTCAGTCAGGCCGAGGCGCGCCTGTCGCGCGCCACCGCGGAGCGGGTTGCCGCCGAAGGCGTGCTGCAGAACAGCCGCGCCAACTTCATCAACGTGGTCGGCCGGCCGCCGGAATCGCCGCAGGGACCCTCGGGGGCGGTTGCCGTTCCCGGGTCGTTTGACGAGGTCAAGACCCTGACCCTGGCGAAGAACCCCAACGTCGTCGCCGCCGATTGGACCGCCAAGGCGGCGAAGGAAGGCGTGGATCTGGTGTTCGGCGAGTTGCTGCCGACGGTGTCGCTTAATGGCCAGTACACGCGTGGCCTGGATTCCAGCGCGCGCTTCCTGAACGGCGATGGCTCCATCAACAAGTCCGAGAACGAAGCCATGCAGGCGACGCTGAACGTCAGCGTGCCCCTGTATGAAGGCGGCGGCACCTATGCCCGCGTCCGCGCGCAGAAGCACACCTATGGCCAGCGCCGCATCGAAGCGGATCAGGCGCGCCGTGATTCGCTGGAAACGGCGACCCGCGGCTGGGAAGACCTTCAAGCGGCGCGTGCCCGCACCCGTTCCTACGAAAGCCAGATCCGCGCTTCGGAAATGGCCCTGGCGGGCGTGGAAGAGGAAGCCAAGGTCGGCTCGCGCACCGTTCTCGACGTGCTGGATGCCGAGCAGGAACTGTTCGATGCCCGCGTGAACATGGTGCGGGCCCAGCATGACGAAATGGTTGCCGCGTTCCAGGTGAAGTCTGCCTTGGGCCAGATGACCGCCGAGGGGCTGACGCTGCCGGTCGAATCCTACGATCCGACCGAGCATTATCAGGACGTGCGCGGCCAGTGGATCGGTACCGGCATCACACCATCGGCCGGTTACGAGGAATAAAGGCGCCAAAGGTGCGGGGCTGGCGATTTCCAGCCCCGTTTCCTTTGATGTTCAGACCAGTCGTTAATAATTTGTAGGGGGTCGTGCGGCATGATAACCGCTGACGCGACACCAGGGGACCATCGGACAGTCGAGCCATGAGTGACGATAAGGCCCAACAGGAACCTTCAATGGAGGACATCCTCGCCTCCATCCGCCGCATTTTGTCGGAGGACGAGGCCGAGGATAAAGGCAAGGCGCCGGCTCCCGAACCCGTGTTCGAGCCAGAGCCCG
>DATGXU010000242.1:0-3201 GCA_035298685.1 Magnetospirillum sp.
ATGGCGATGGTCTCGCCGCTTCCCTGGGGCCGGGCGCCGTCGCGTTCCGCCTCGAGGCGGCGGATAATGGTGACGGCCCGTTTCAGTTTTTCTGTCAGGCGGGCCAGCGCGTCGCCATCGTGGGATGCCATCAGCCTAGCCGCTCCAGAATTTCGTCCAATTGTGCCTCGATATCCGCATCCGCCGTCGCCGCCAGTGGCGCGGGTTCCGGCGCCGGCGTGGGGGCTGCCGACAGGTGCCGGGCCAGCTTTCGCGCCGTGGGGTGGTTCCAGAACACCGTCGGCGACACCGGCTGGCGGCCGGCGCTCAGGCGGGTGGCCAGATTGATGGCCATCAGCGAGTCCAGACCCAGCTTGGCCATGGGGGCGTCGGGGTCCACATTGTGGGCGGGCAGCCCCAGGATGGCGGCCAGGGCCTCGCACACCTCGTCCAGGCAATCGTCGGCTCGGCGGGGCGTGGGCCGAGGGACCTCGGGCGATACGGGCACGGGGGCCGCGAGCGGCGCTGCGATGGGGGCGCACACCGGCACCGGCGCGGGCAGGGGCGGCGGCGGCGCGGCGGGCACGGCGCCTTCTCCGGCGGCCTCGACCCAATAGACTTGCCGCGACCACGGATAGCGCGGCGTGTCCACCCACGCCGCCCCCGGATCAGGATGGTGCAGATGGGGCGACAGGTTGGCGCCCAGTTCGTGCAGCCGGCCGCGCCCGGCCAGCAGGGCCAGGTCTGCGGCAGCGTCGGGGCACAATGCCGACACCCAGGGCAGGGTGCGGGCTTCGCCATCGCGTTCCACCGCCAGCGCGCGGTCGCGGAAGGGGCGTTCGGCGATTTCCACCACCATGTCGGCACCCTGGCGGGCCAGCCGGGCGGCCAGTGCGGCATCGTCTTCGCTGCCGTCGCGGGTGATCTCGGCGCAGGGCAGCACCCCCCACGCGCGCAGGCGCGCCAGGGTGTCGCGGCGAAACGCCTCGCCGGCCTCGCCATGGACCACCGCCACCTGCGGCGCGGCGGCCGCTTCGGCGACGCCCTGCGCCTCAAGGTCAGCCAGACGCAGGGCCAGGGCGGCGCGCAGTTCGGCGCCGTCGCGCCCGACGGCGGTGATGCGATAGGGGAAGGTGCTGCGCCGGTGGGCCTGTGACGCCGCCAGCAGCGCCGCCTCGGCCGGCGAGGCGTCCTTCAGCCGTTCGATCCAGGCGCGCGCCAGCGTCGATAGGGATTGCGGCGTGCGCGCCGACAGCCACAGCAGGATGGGCTGGTCGGGGGCGGTCCAACTGGCCGGCTGGTCGGGCGCCTCGGCCACCACCACGTGCACGTTGACGCCGCTCATGCCAAAGGAATTGACGCCGGCGCGGCGGCGGCGGCCGCCCTTGGGCCAGGGCGCGGCGGCGGTGCCCAGGCGCAATCCCTGCGGCCACTGGATGGCGGGGTTGGGGGTCTGCCCCCACAAATGGGCCGGCATGCGTTCGGCCTGCAGCGCCAGCACCACCTTGATCAGCGAGGCGCTGCCGGCGGCGGCCTCGGCATGGCCCAGATTGCCCTTGACCGCGCCCAGCACCGCCGGCGGCAGCGCAGGGTCGCGTTCGGCATAGATGGCGGCCAGTCCCTCGATCTCGACCCGGTCGCCCAGACGGGTGCCGGTGCCGTGCGCCTCGATCATGTCGACGTCGTCGGCGGTGATTCCGGCTTCCACCATGGCCTTGCGCACTGCCTTGGTCTGGGCCTGGGGGCGGGGCGCGGTATAGCCCTTGGCGGCGCCGTCGTTGGTCAGGCCGGTGCCTTCGATCACCGCCAAAATGCGGTCGTGATCCCTCAGCGCGTCGTCAAGCCGCTTCAGGCACACCAGCCCGGCGCCTTCGGCGCGGCCGTAACCGTCGGCACGGGCGTCGAACCCCTTGCAGCGGCCATCGGGCGACAGCACCTGCAGGCGGGAAAAGCCGACGAAGGTCTGCGGCGACAGCATCAGGTTGACGCCGCCGGCCAGCGCCAGGTCGATCTCGCCCGAGCGCAGGTCGCGGCAGGCCAGATGCACCGTCAGCAGCGAGGACGAGCAGGCGGCGTCCACCGTCAGCGCCGGGCCTTCGAAGCCGAAATGAAAGGCCAGCCGCCCCGAGGCCGAGCACGAGGTGGTGCCGCAGATCAGGAACGAATCCAGCGCCCGCCCGCCCGGTTCGGCCAGCAGCCGCTCGCGGTATTCGGAAAAGCACACCCCCACATAGGTGCCGTGGTCGCCGCCGCTCAGGCGGTGCAGCGGCTGGCCGGCATCCTCCAGCGCCTCGTAGCCCAGTTCCAGCAACAGGCGGAACTGGGGGTCCATGATCTCGGCCTCGGCCGGCGGGATGCCGAAGAAGGCGGTGTCGAAGGCGCGGATGTCGCTGTGGATGAAGCCGCCGCGACCGGGAACGATCCCGCGGCCCGAACCGTTGTCCCGCCACGCCTCGACGTCGAAGCGGCTGGCGGGGATGTCGGCGGTGGCGTCCCGCTCCTCGTCCAGCAGGCGCCACAGCTCGCGAGGCGAGTCGGCGCCGCCGGGAAAGCGGCAGGCCAGGCCGATGATGGCGATGGGGGCAGCGTTGGGCATGGCTCAGGCTCCTGCCGGTGCGGCGACGGCGGGCGCCTTCAGCGCATCCAGCAGCACTTGGCGCATGGTCGCGGCGTGGCGGAAGATGAAGAAATGCCCGCCGGGCAAGGTGGTCAGCCGCAGCGGATGCTGGGTTTCGCGCTGCCAGGCCTGGCCCTCGGCCGGGGTGATCTCGTCGTCCTCGCCCAGCAGCAGGGTGATGGGAACCGGCAGCGGCGGCTCGGCCACATAGCGCCGCGTTTCGACGGCGGTGAAGTCGGCGCGCGCCAGCGGCTCGATGAAGTCGAACATTTCCTCGTTGCCCAGCACTTCCTCGGGCGAGCCGCCCAGGCGCCGCAATTCCCCCCGCAAGTCCTCACGCGACAGCAGGTGGCGTCCGCGCGCGGTGGGCAGCGACGGGCCGCGCATGCCCGACACCACGATGGCGCGCGGCAGCGGGAACAGCAGCGCGCGGGCCCGCCGCACCACTGCGAAGGCCAGCAGCGCCCCCATGCTATGGCCGTACAGCACGTCGCTGGACCGCAACTGCGGGGCGATCCGCTGGAAAATGTCGGCGGCCATGGCATCCAGGTTGTTCAGCAGCGGCTCGGCCATGCGCTCGCCATGGCCGGGCAGGCACACGGGGC
>DATGXU010000243.1:0-7827 GCA_035298685.1 Magnetospirillum sp.
GAACACCAGCACGTCCAAGCTGGTCAGCGCCCGGTGCACCAGCACCTTGTCGGTGACCACCTGGAAGAACAGCGGCGACACCAGCCCGAACAATTGCAGGAAGAAGCTGGCGAGCAGCACCTCGCCGAACAGCCGGCGATACTTGACCACCGCCGGAATAAACCACGTCAGATCGAAGCTGGCCCCCAGCGCCGCCAGCTGGGCGCGGGTCGCTACCAGGATCAGCCGGCCGTCCCAGCGCGCCTCGAACTCCGCGCACGACAATTGCTCGGGCCGGCCGACCCGCGGGTCCTGGATCAGCACCTGGCCGCCACCAGTCTCGTCGGGGGCAACCTTGGCCAGCACGAACCAGCCGCCGTCCCGAGCCCGCGCCAGACACGGCAACGGCGTGCGCCCCAGGCGGTCCCATTGGGAGTCGATCGCCGAGGCCTTGAACCCTAGCTCCTTGGCATAACGCACCAGGGCAATGTCGTCGGCCGGCGCCAGCGGCGCGCCGTGGCGGTGCCGCAACTGCTCGTAATCGCCGGGCTTCTCGAAATATTTGGCGAGCATGGCAAGGCACACCAGCCCCCCATCAAAGGCAGCCACGCCCGCCCCTTTGGCCGACCCATCCACCGTTAATGCCAGTTTGCCGCGAGAACCGGTTCAAGAGCCGCAAGTTGATCGGCGGTGAGTTGCGTTGTCCCCATGGGAGGGGGGGTCAGCGCGGACATCGCCGAAACCAAATTCTCTACGTCACTGTCCTGCAGGACCGCTCCGCCATTGGTCTGGAAGGTGGAAACATGGTTGGTCGAACCGACGTACCAATCGTCAACACGTATCTTGTCGCCCGACCCGATGATCGACACGACGAGGTCGTTACCGTCGTGGGCGAACCACAACTGGTTCTTATCAATGTTGGCGCCAAACAGAATCTGATCGCCGTCAGCACTCCGGCCCCGATTGTCGGCAACGTCGCTGCCATAGCCACGACCGAAGCTGTAGGTGTCGTCACCCGTTCCGCCAGCCAGGTAATCCGCGCCCGCACGACCGTTCAGGGTGTCATTGCCCTCATTGCCGAACAAGTTATCCACCCCAGCGGCGCCGGTTATGACATTGTTGAGCGCATTGCCCACGCCGTAAAAGCTGCCGCTGCCGTCATAAATCAAGTTCTCAACATTGGCGCTCACGGTACAGGCGCCAACGGTTGTGCGCATTGTGTCTATGCCTTGTCCCGCCGCCTCGCTGACCGTATCCAAACGATCGACGTAAAATGTGTCATTGCCCAAGCCGCCGATTAACGTGTCGGCTTTATCGCCTTGGTCCGGCCAATCGCCTCCGTCCAACGTATCGTTACCGGCACCGCCGTCGAGAATGTCAACGCCATAACCACCAGTTATGGTGTTGTTAAGGGAGTTGCCGGTACCGGAGAAGGCCATGCCGAAATCATACTTCAGATTTTCCACGTTTGACTGAAGGGTGTAGGACTGCAGCCAGGTCTGTACAGTGTCGATGCCCTCACCAGCATTTTCTGAAACGACGTCTGAACCGTTTCCAGGCACATACGCAACCACATAGACGTCATCCCCAGCTCCGCCGATCATCACGTCGGCGCCCGCATATCCATCCAGGAAATTTGCGTTGTCGTCACCGACCAGAACGTCGTTCAGTAAAGATCCCTTCAACCCTTCGATTGAAACGAGGACATCACCAGCCGCATCGCCCCCACTCAACACTCCCGTGGCAAGATTGACGTTAACGGCAGCGGTGCTCTCACTGTAGTCGGCAATATCCATGCCGCCTGTTCCACCATTGAGACGATCTGCACCGGCCATTCCGCTGAGGGTGTCATCGGCGGCACCCCCGGTAATGGTGTTGTTGCCGTTGTTGCCGATGCCGGTGAACACACTTGTACCTATGCAAGTCAAATTCTCAACATTATCCATCAATTCAAAATACGTTCCGCGCGACATCACTGTATCCAAGCCTTCGTTGGCATTTTCCACACACTGAATGCCATAGTATCCAGCAACGACGTAGGTGTCGTTCCCTGTTCCACCAACGAGAACGCTACCTCCGTTAGATGTCAGCTTGTCATTCCCGGCACCGCCGACCAGGCTGACACCGGTATCTGCGGTCAACTTGTCGGAAAAGGCCGAGCCGATTACGTTCTCGATATTGACCAGTGTGTCACCTTCGGCGTCACCCCCGGTGCCCGTACCGTTCAAAAGGTTAACCACGACCCCCTGTGCGCTGGCCGCGTAATCGACGGTATCGCGGCCATTACCGCCGTCCAAACGGTCAGCGCCGCCCAGACCAATAAGGGTGTCGCTGGAGTTGCCGCCGTTAATGGTGTTGTCGTCGTCATTGCCGGTGCCGAAAAATGCTCCCGCCGTCCCGGTATAGGTCAGCACCTCGACATTGGCGACCAGCGTCATCAGGTTGAGGGTCGTCCGAATCTCGTCAATGCCCTGATCGAGGCCTTCTGTCACCGTGTCGCCAATGTTATCGACGATGTAGACATCGTTGTCGGCACCGCCCGCCAACTGGTCAGCGCCGGCGCCGCCGTCAAGGGTGTTCGCGCCCGAACCACCGATCAGCTTGTCTGCAAACATGGTGCCGACAATGTTCTCGATGCTGGTCAGGCGGTCGCCCTGGGCGTCGCCGCCGATACCGGTGCCTGCGACGAGATCGATGGTCACGCCCGAAGCGTTCAAGGCGTAGGAGACAAGATCAACGCCATCGCCGCCAATCAAGACGTCGATACCGCCAAGACCAATAAGCGTGTCATCACCGCTACCGCCGACAATCGTATCGCGGCCGGCGCCGCCGGTGCCGGTAAAGTCGCCCGTGCCGATGTAGGTAAGGTTCTCGATGGCGCCCGACAGGGTAAAGATCGACAAGTTCGTCCAAATACGGTCAGTGCCTTCGCCAACGTTTTCGATGATCACGTCGTTGTAGTTGTCGATGACATAGATGTCATTGCCGACACCGCCCACCAGGGTGTCGCTGCCCCCGCCGCCGTCAAGCTTATCGTCGTCGGCGCCCCCCGTCAGAATATTGACGCCGCCATTGCCGGTGAGAGTGTCGCGGAAGTCCGAGCCGATGAGGTTTTCAATGTTAACAAGAACGTCGCCATCGGCATCCCCGCCTGCCGCCGCAGGGGTGCCAAGGTTGACGGTTACGCCAACGGCGCTGCCGGCGTAGGTCACCAGGTCGTTTCCGGCCCCGCCATCCAGACGATCGGCGCCTGCGCCACCGCTCAAGGTGTCGTTGCCTGAACCACCCAACAGCGTGTTGGCGTCAACAGTGCCGGTCAGCGCATCGCCATAAGACGAACCCTCGACATTCTCGATGGCATACAGGTAATCGCCGGCCGCATCGCCGCCGCTATTGCCGTTGGTGGCGAGGTTCACCACCACGGCGGCAGAGCTTGCCGCATAGCTGGCGGTATCGCTTCCCGCGCCGCCGTACAGACGGTCACCGCCGGCCAGACCGGCAAGGGTATCGTCGCCCGCTGCGCCGACCAGGGTATTGGCAAGGTCATTGCCGGTGCCGAAGAACCTCGTGACACCGGTATAGCGCAAATCCTCGACATTGGCGGCCAGCGTCAACCAACCCAGCGAGGTCTTCACCACATCGCGTCCCTCGGACAATGCCTCGGTGATTACGTCAGCGGAGCTGTCCACCATATAGGTGTCATTGCCGGCACCGCCTTGCAGGGTGTCGCCGCCGGTGCCGCCATCGAGCGTGTCGTTACCGTCCCCACCGGTCAACACATTGATAGCGTTGTTGCCGGTCAGTTGGTCGGCGAACGAGGTCCCCAGGATATTCTCGATATTCACCAGGGTGTCGCCTTCGGCGTCGCCACCTGTGCCGGTGCCCAGCAGCAGGTTGACGACGACCGCCGCTTCGCTCAGCGCATAGGAGGCCGTATCCCGGCCGCTGTCACCATCAAGCGCGTCGGCGCCACCGGCCCCACGCAACAGGTCGTCATAGCTGCCACCGAACAGCGCGTTGTCCGACGAATTGCCCGCGCCCGAGAACGCGCCAGTTCCGACATAGACCAGCCGCTCCATGTTGGCGCCCAAGGTATAGGCGGAAAGAAGCGTCGTGACAGTGTCCGTTCCACCGTCCGCAGCCTCGATCAGCGTGGCCTGATCGTCGCGGACCCAATAGACGTCGTCACCGGCACCGCCGGTCAGCGTGTCGCGGCCAATACCGCCATCCAGCATGTTGGCATTGGCGTCGCCGGTCAGCACATCGACATACGACGAACCGACGACGTTTTCGATGCCCGAAAGCCGGTCGCCGGTGGCATCGCCGCCGCTGGCGGTCGCGTCCGCCAGGTTTACCGTCACGCCGGCAGTGCTGCCCTCGTACGAGGCCGTGTCCGAGCCAACGCCCCCGATCAGTTGGTCGGCACCGACGCCACCCTTCAAAATGTCGTCGCCGCCCCCGCCGAAAAGGATGTTGGCCAGCGAGTTGCCGGTGCCGACGAAGTCTTCCGCGCCGATATAGGCCAGGCGCTCCACGTTGGCGCCCAGGGTGTACTGCAGCAGCGTGGTCTCGACCTTGTCGGTCCCCTGACTCGTGGCCTCGACGACGCTGTCGCCCTGATTGTCCACGCGGTAGACGTCGTTGCCCGCGCCGCCCCGCAGAATGTCGCCCCCCGCACCGCCATCGATGATGTCGGCCGCGGCTGAGCCCATGATGAGGTCGTTGCCGGCGCCGCCGTCGATGCTGACGATGCCGGTCAGGGTGACGTCAGTGAAATCCAGATAGTTGGCGGCAGCGTTGCCGACGATGGAAACATTGGCGAAGCCGTTGGCGGTGATGGTTTCCACGCCGGAAAGGACCGACAGGCCGATGACGGTGTCGTCCGCCAACGCCTCGACGATGTCGGTGCCGGTGCCACCGGCAACCGTATCCGCGCCCAATCCACTGCCACTGTATCGGAAGTGATCGTCGCCGGCTTGGCCGTCCAGCGCATCGTTGCCGGCGCCGCCCTCCAGGGTGTCGTCGGCGGCATCGCCCGTCAGTTGGTCGTCGCCCGCCAGCCCCGTCAGGGTCCAGTAATCGGCGGAATTGGCCGTCATCACATCGGCGCCGGCGGTGCCGGTGCGCACCTGGTTCTCGACCACGTTGGTCAGCGCGATGCTGAACGTCTGGCTGCTGGCATACATGCCGTCCGAGGCCTGGACGGTGACGCTAAGGGTGCGGTCAGACGATTGTTCATAGTCGAACACCGCGCCCTCGGCCACGCGGATGACGCCGGTGGCCTGATCGATGACGAAGCGCCCGCCTGCGCTGTCGGTCAGCGTAAACACCAAGGTGTTGCTGTTGGGGTCGGTCGCGGCGGCGGTGATGCCGACCAGAGTTCCAGCGGCGGCATCTTCCGCCAACTGGTTGGCGGCCGCATTGGCGTCGGTCGGCGGCAGCGGCGCATCGTTGCCGTTTAGGATGGCAATGGTGAACGTACCGGTGATCGATTGCGACCCGTCGCTTGCCAGCACCGTCACCTGATGGCTGGTGGCGGTTTCGTAATCCAGCAACGAGGCATCGGCCACCGTGATCACGCCCGTGGTGGCGTCGATGGCGAACCGGCCACCCGCATCATCCACCAGACTGTAGGTGACGGTGTCGCCGGCATCGGGGTCCAGCGACAGCGCCGTCACCCCGACCGCATCGCCCGCGTGCGCGTTTTCGGAAACCTGGTTGGCCGCGCCATTGGCGTCGGAAAGGGCACCCGGCACCCGATTGTAGGTGACGTCGCCATCGACGAACCGCAGGATGTCGATACCCGTCAACAGCGTCGTTTCGCCGGTCGACCGGTTGAGCACCGTGCCCTTGGTGGAAATGTCGTAATTGGCGGCATTGCCGGAAAACACGGCAACGTCGATGCCTTCGCCGCCGCCTAACGTGTCATTGCCTGCGCCACCGGACAGAGTGTCGTTACCGGTAGCGCCGTTCAGATAGTCGTTACCGGCGCCGCCGTATAGTTGATCATTGCCGCCACCGCCCCATAGCTCATCGGCATCAGCGCCGCCATCCAGCACGTCATTGCCGGCGCCACCGTCCACATAATCGGCGCCGTCGCCGCCGGACAACACGTCCGCCCCGTCCTCGCCATACAACGCGTCGTCGCCGCCATTACCGTTCAGGGTGTCGTTGCCTACACCGCCGTAAAGCGTGTCCGTAAGACCGCCGCCGGCCATTCGATCGTCGCCATCCCCACCAAGAATGAGCACGGATGACAGATTAGACGCGGTAATCGTGTCGTTGCCACCGCCACCGTCGATTGAGCTAATGCCGGTGAATGTGGTCCCTGAAAAGTCCAGGATGTTCGCCGTTGCATCGCCCGCGACCCACACACCGGTGTGGCCACTGGCGGTGATGGTTTCCACACTGGCGATGCTTTTCAGGCCGATGCGGGTGTTGTCCACCTTGACCTGGATCGTGTCGCTGCCGCCGCCACCATTGACCGCGTCAAAGCCGTCGCCTGTTACGCTAACCAAGTTGAAAATATCGTTTCCCGCGCCGCCGTTAAGGGTGTCGTCGCCCCCATTGCCCTCGATGAAGTCGCTGCCGGCCGATCCGGTGATGGTGTTGTTCGACATGCCGCCCATGATGCCGGCGATATTCACCAGACTGACGCCCGTAAAATCCAGACCATAATCACTGCTATCGCATAAATACACGTCGGCAAAATATGCGACGATTTTTTCGATAGAACTGATACCGTCAAGGTATACATCCATATCGCCATCAACGATTTTTATTGTATCGAACCCGCCATCGCCTTCATAAAAATCCGATCCCGATTCCATATTCAGACGGCTGACCATGAATACATCATCGCCATTGCCGCCCTGCATGGTATAGTGGCCACTATCTCCATCAAAGACATCCGCATCCGGGGTTCCAGTGAGAAACGTCTGGCCGGGTGTGCCGGTAATGATCGCCATATCAGCCTCTGGGTCTTGATGGGGGCAAAGGGGGACCGTTCCGCCCTCCCGGGCGGTCAGCCTGGGGGGCGGTTGGCAGCGAAAATCGTGGAAAAGAAAGATCAGGCGGTGATGGCGATCCGTTGCGCGCTTACCACCGGGGCCGTCGTGCTGCGCGGGCGCGTCGGCAGCTTGAAGAACTCATCCGCTTCGGTCCCCAGATAGGCGCCGCCCAGGCTGTCGTAGGAAAAGCGGCTGCCACCCGGCATTTTTCCGGTGATCAGGAAATGGCTGCGCGCATAGCTGCCATCAGCCTGCTTCTCGGCCAGCGCACCCTGGAACTCCAGCCCCTTTTCCGCCAGCCGGGGGGCCAGTTCGGCGGGGTCAAAGCGCAGTTGCGCGATCTTGCGCTCGATGTCCTGGCGATAGGTCTCGGCCGCCTCATCGCCCGAGCGGGCGCGAATCACCTCGATATTCTCGGGCTTCAACTGACTAAGCAGCGCGTTGTGGGTGTCCATGCGGGCGAAGGAACGGTCCAGCATCTTCTCCACCTCGGCCACACTTTGGCTGGCCGGCTGGCTGTCGGGCAGGGTGGCGGGCGCCGACTGAATGAAAGGCGGCGACAACGCCTCGGCGCGGATCGGGGTGGGGGTGCTATCCAGCCGCAGGTTGAAGCCGGTCTGGCCGCTCACCTCCAACGTCAGCCCCTGGCCCCTGATGGTGGCCTCGCCCAGTTCCACCTGCCCGTCGGCGCCGGTGCGGAACAATTGCCCGGAAACCGAAAAGCCCAAATTGACCAGCCGATCCCCAATGCTCTCCACCGGGTCGGCCCGTAGTCGCTGCAACTCCTGTCGGCGCCCCCCCATGTACTCATCCGCATGGGCCTGATCCATATCCTGCA
>DATGXU010000244.1:0-57999 GCA_035298685.1 Magnetospirillum sp.
TCGATCTGGTCGTAGGCAGTGAAGGTGGCGCCGCCGGTCTCGGCCAGAACCTTGGTGATCGCCGCGGTCAACGAGGTCTTGCCATGGTCGACGTGACCGATGGTGCCAATGTTGCAGTGCGGCTTATTGCGCTCGAATTTCGCCTTAGCCATGTCTCTCTTACTCCGTCCTCGAATAAAGGTTCATCGATTCAGCCGGCCAGTCGCGCCCGCACTTCCTCGGCCACCGGGCCGGGGACGTCCGAGTAATGGTCGAAGACCATGCTGTACTGGGCACGGCCCTGCGACATCGAGCGCAGGGTGTTCACATAGCCGAACATGGTGGCCAACGGAACCATGGCGGTGACGACGCGGGCTTGCCCGCGGGTCTCCATGGCGGTGACCTGGCCACGTCGGCCATTCAGGTCCCCGATGATGCCGCCGAGGTAGTCGTCGGGAGTGACCACCTCGACCTTCATCACCGGTTCCAACAGCTTCGGACCGGCCTTGGCGAGGCTGTCGCTGCAGGCGGCCCGGGAAGCAATCTCGAATGCCAGCGCCGACGAATCCACGTCGTTGGCGGCGCCGTCGGTAATGATCGCCCGCACGTCGACCACCGGGAAACCGGCGACCACGCCGCCTTCCATGGCCGAGCGCAGGCCCTTTTCCACACCCGGCACGTATTCCTTGGGAATCGCCCCGGCGGGAGACTTGTTTTCCACCACCACCCCGGACCCGGTCGCGGCCGGCTCGACGGCGACGCGCACGCGGGCGTACTGGCCCACACCGCCGACCTGGCGGTTATGGACGTAGTCCACCTCGGCGGCGCGGGTGATGGTTTCGCGATAGGCCACCTGGGGCTTGCCCACGTTGGCGTCGACCCGGAATTGCCGACGCAGGCGGTCGACGATGATTTCCAGATGCAGCTCGCCCATGCCGCGAATCACCGTCTGCCCGGTTTCCGCATCCACGGCGACGCGGAACGACGGGTCCTCGGCGGCGAGGTACGCCAGGGCACGGCCCAGCAGCTCGTGGTCGGCCTCGCTCTTGGGCTCGACGGCGATCTCGATCACCGGCTCGGGGAAATCCATGCTTTCCAGCACCACCGGCGCCTCGGGGGCGCACAGGGTGTCGCCGGTGCCGGTGTCTTCCAGGCCGGTGACGGCGACGATGTCGCCGGCACGGGCTTCGGCGATTTCCTCGCGCATGTTGGCATGCATCAACAGCATGCGGCCCAATTCCTCGGGCCGATCCTTGGCGCTGTTCAGCACCTTGTCGCCGGTCCGCACGGTGCCGGAATAGACACGCAGGAAGGTCAGGTTGCCGGCCACCGGGTCGTGCAGCACCTTGAAGGCCAGCCCGGCGAAGGGGGCGTCGTCGTTGGCGGCACGGTCGATGTCGGCGGCCCGCCCGCCGGCGAAGCCCTTGACCGCGGTCAGGTCCAGTGGCGACGGCAGATAATCCACCACGGCGTCCAGCAGCGGCTGCACACCCTTGTTGCGGAACGAGGCCCCGCACAGCACCGGCACGAACGCCATGGACAGCGTGCCCTTGCGGATGCAACGGCGCAGCGTGTCGAGGTCGGGCTCGGCACCGCCCAGATAGGTGGTCAGGGCGATGTCGTCCTGTTCGACGGCTGCCTCGATCAAGGTCTTGCGGGCTTCGGCGGCCTGCTCGGCAATATCGGGCGGAACGGGGACATCGAAGAACTCGGCGCCCAGCGTCTCGTCCTTCCACACCACCGCGACATTGCGCAGCAGGTCGATGATGCCAAGGAACTGACCGTCCTTGACATAAGGCAGCGCCAAAACCAGCGGGCTGGCGCCCAGGCGGTCGGCGATCATGGCGACGGTTCCGCCGAAATCGGCGCCGACGCGATCCATCTTGTTGATGAAACAGATGCGCGGCACGCCGTACTTGTCGGCCTGCCGCCACACCGTTTCGGACTGGGGCTCCACCCCGGCAACGCCATCGAACACCGCCACCGCGCCGTCAAGGACGCGCAACGACCGCTCCACCTCGATGGTGAAATCGACGTGGCCGGGAGTATCGATGATGTTGACGCGATGGTCGCGCCAGAAGGCGGTAGTGGCCGCGGAAGTGATGGTGATGCCTCGCTCCTGCTCCTGCTCCATCCAGTCCATGGTCGCGGTGCCTTCATGCACCTCGCCCAGTCGATAGGACTTTCCGGTGTAGTACAGGATCCGCTCGGTCGTGGTCGTCTTACCGGCATCAATGTGAGCCATGATGCCGATATTACGATAACGATCGAGTGGCGTCAGACGAGCCATTGGGAACTCTCGCGGCCCCGACCTTTTACCAGCGGTAGTGCGAGAACGCCTTGTTGGCGTCCGCCATACGATGGGTATCTTCGCGCTTCTTCACGGCGGCACCGCGGTTGTTGGCGGCGTCGAGCAGCTCGCCCGACAGACGGTCAACCATGGTGGTCTCGGAACGCTTGCGCGAATAATCGATCAGCCAGCGGATCGCCAGAGCCTGACGACGGTCCTGACGGACCTCGACCGGCACCTGATAGGTGGCGCCGCCGACACGGCGGGAGCGCACCTCGACGGCGGGCTTCACGTTGTCCAGGGCGTCGTGGAAGACCTGGCGCGGATCCTGGCCGGTCTTGTTCTGGATCTTCTCCAGAGCGCCATAGACGATGGCCTCGGCGGCGGACTTCTTGCCGTCCAGCATGAGGCAGTTCATGAACTTGGCAATCACCAGATCGCCATACTTGGCGTCGGGATTGATTTCGCGCTTCTCGGCGGCGTGACGACGGGACATGGTCTAATACCTCACTTCGGACGCTTGGCGCCGTACTTCGAACGACGCTGCTTACGGTCCTTCACACCCTGGGTATCCAGAGTGCCGCGGATGATGTGATAGCGGACACCGGGAAGATCCTTCACGCGGCCGCCACGGATCATCACCACCGAGTGTTCCTGAAGGTTGTGACCTTCGCCCGGGATATAGCTGGTCACCTCGAAGCCGTTGGTCAGGCGCACACGAGCAACCTTACGCAGCGCCGAGTTGGGCTTCTTCGGGGTGGTGGTGTAAACGCGGGTGCAAACACCACGCTTCTGCGGGCAGGCTTCCAAAGCCGGCACCTTGTTGCGCGCCGTCAAAGGCTGGCGCGGCTTACGGATCAATTGATTGATCGTGGGCATTCAGTCATTCCCTTCGGAAACGGGGTACGGATAACTAGAAAAAAACCCACTGGCGGGCATGCCACCGGGGCTTCCTTCGGGTTACGGCCGCCGACCCGTCCGGCGTTAGACAATTGGTTCAGGTTCCCGGAGCTTGGACGCAGGCACAAAGAGTCCCTGCACTCAGTCCCCCGAGAGCGCCGCATCCTATGTGGCCGCCCTCCCCCCGTCAAGAGAAAGAGTCGGAAAGGCTTGCGCGCGAACGGACCGGCGCGCGGCGGCACAAGGTTGGCGCGCATTGGCGATTTCGGTAACCATTTTCGTGCTATATGTAAGAGCACGCCAGCCTCGGAGCCTGCTCCCATGACTACCTCCGCGACCACCCTCAGCGACGTCCCCACCATCCAACGGCCCGAACACAAGGTTGCGGCCCATATCCGCGACGCCGCCCAGGCCACCGGCGTGCCGTTCGAGTTCCTGTTGGCGCAGGCCAACCAGGAAAGCCGGCTGAACCCCGACGCCAAGAGCCGGCGGTCGTCGGCCATGGGGCTGTTCCAGTTCACCTCGGGGACCTGGATGGAAATGGTCAAGACCCACGGCGCCGAGCATGGACTCGACAAATACGCCGACGCCATCGTTCGCGGCGCGGATGGGCGCTGGACGGTGAAGGACAAGGAGCTGAAGAAGGAAATCCTGGACCTGCGCCGCGATCCCAAGCTGTCGGCGCTGATGGCGGCCGAATATGCCAAGGACAACGAGCAGGTTCTGGAATCCAAGCTTGGCCGCCAGGTGTCCACCCACGACCTTTATCTGGCGCACTTTCTTGGCGCCGGTGGTGCGCTCAAGGTTCTGCGGGGCCGCAACCAGCCCGAGGGCGACCAGCAGCCGTCGGAACTGGCCGGCGCGGCGCAGGCCAACCCGGAAGTGTTCATGGACCCGTCCTCGGGCGAGCAGCGTTCGCTGGATTCGGTCTATGCCGCCGTGGAAAAGCGCTTCCGTCATGCCATGGCCGAGGCCAACCGCGTCGCCGGCCGCCTGCGCCCGCAGGTTGACCTTGCCGCCCTGAAGCCCGTCGCCCGTCCGGATGGCGAGGAGTTGGCCGCCGCCGACACCGTCGCCGCCGTCACCACTCCCACCCCCGCCACCGCCAAATCCCTGGCGGCGCTGAGCATGGCCGACATCCCGGCCTCCACCAGCGCCTTCCCGGCGCGCCTGCCGCCCCGCTCGCAACCGGCAGCCAGCGGAAACGGCCACAGCTTCCCGGTGCCGCTGCCGCCGCCGGTTACCGGCGCGCGCGCGGACGCGGCCTCGCTGGGTAGCCTGCTGTCGGCCAACGAGGACAAGGGCTGAGGCCCCACCCACACCGAAAGTTCAATCGGCGCGGCGCTTGGGCAAGGTGAAGCGGAAGGTCGAGCCTTCGCCGGCACGGGAATCCACCCAAATCCGGCCGCCGTGCCGTTCGGCCACGCGCTGACAGATGGCCAGGCCGATGCCGGTTCCCGGATAGCGGTCACGCGGGTGCAGGCGCTTGAACAGATCGAAGATCTGGCGGTGGTACTGCTGGTCGATGCCGATGCCGTTGTCGCGCACGTAGAATTCCCACATGGCGCCCCGGTCCTCGTAGCCGATTTCCACCTCGGGCCGCACGTCGTCGCGGCGGTATTTCAGGGCGTTGGCGATCAGGTTCTGGAACAGGCTGCCCAACTGCGCGGCGTCGGCCTCGACCACCGGAAGCTGCCCCCTCACCTCCACCACCGCCCGCGCTTCGGCGATCACCCCCTTGAGGTGGGTCAACGCCGTGCTGACCAGAATGCCCGCCTGCACGGGGACCAGCGTCAACTGGCCGGTGCCGATGCGGGAATAGGCCAACAATTCGTTGATGATGGATTGCATGCGGCGGACGCCGTCGACGGTGTAGCCGATGAAGGCGTCGGCGTCGGGGTCCAGGCGTCCCTGATAGCGTCGCTGCAGCAACTGCACATAGGACGCGATGTTGCGCAGGGGTTCCTTGAGGTCGTGGGACGCCACATAGGCGAATTGCTCGAGATCGGCGTTCGAGCGTTCCAGGTCGCGGTTGAGGTTCGCCAGGTCCTCGGTGGCCCGACGCTCACGCGCCAGTTCGCGCCACAGCAGCACGGCCAGTCCCAGCACGGTTGCCACCCCCAAGGCAACCAGCGCACCGGCCCGCAGCGAGCGGTTCCGCCAACTCTGCATGACGGCCTCGTCCGCCACCGCCACCCACACCACCAGCTTGCGGCCGGGGATGGCGCGGTACGACATCACCCGTTCGATGGTGTCATAGGGCGAACGCCCCCATACCGTGCCCATGGGCGCGCTGGCGAGATGAGTGTAGAGGCCGGTCCCGCTGAAGTTCCGGCCGATATCCTCGGCCTTCATGGGCTGGCGGATGACCACGGCGCCGTCGAGCCGATAGGCGCCGAACGCCTGCCCGGGTCCCAGGTCCAGATCCTGATAGTACTGCTTCGAATATTCGGAATTGACCAGCACCGCCGCCAAGCCGATGAAGGCCCCGGCGGAATTGGTCAGCCGGACGCTGACGGGAAAGGCAAAGGCCCGCGAGGCGTCGTCGAAGCCGACCTGGCCGATGAACGGCCCTTCGCGGGGCGCGGCAAACGCGGCCTTGACCCAATCCCGATCGGCGAAAGCGGTGCCGGCGGGATGGAAGTTGCGCCCGTCCACCACCAGCCGCCCGTCGGTGTCGAGCACATAGATATTGGCGACGAACGAGGGCGCGGTGGACAACTTGACCGCCTGCCGAGACGGCAAGTCGGACAGATTGCCGACGGCGGCACCATCGGCGATACGCTGCAATATTTGCTCGACCGTATCCAGGGTGCGGCCCGTGCGCTCCTCGACCACGCGCACCAAGTCGCGGGTACGCACCTCAAGACCCTGGCGCACACCCTTGAGGTCCTCGACAATGCACCCGCCGGCAACGGCAAGGCTCATGACGACAAGCACGGTCGCCATGGCGATGATGAGCCCGTGAGGACCCAATACCCGCCGCCACGTAATGCCCACGCGCCCCCCTTGATTTTCTCGTTCGATACGATCGCGCGGCAGGCCACCCCCCTCGGCCAGCCTGGAATGATTAAATCGCGAAGCTTGCCGACGCACAAGCCATAAGCCGTCGGGATGCCCTGACACTTCCCGGCAAAAAGAAACCCCCCGCCGGTTGCCCGGCGGGGGGGTCTTGTCAGCGCACGGCCTTACTCGGCGGGGGCGGCCGGCGGCTGAGCGCCGCTTTCCGCACCGGCCGGCAACACCGCCGTCTCTTCGCCGCCTTCGCCCTCGACCTGCATCTCGCGGTCACGCTTGGCGGCCAGTTCGCGCAGGCGGTTCATCACCGCGCCGGTACCGGCGGGGATCAGACGACCGACGATCACGTTTTCCTTGAGGCCGTTCAACGTGTCGACCTTGCCGGACACGGCCGCTTCGGTCAGCACGCGGGTGGTCTCCTGGAACGACGCCGCCGAGATGAAGGAATGGGTCTGCAGCGACGCCTTGGTGATGCCCTGCAGCACCGGAGTGCCCGACGCCGGACGGCCCTGTTCCTTGATCGCCTTGGCGTTCTCGGCTTCGAACTCGACACGGTCCACGGTTTCGCCCACCAGCAAGGTGGTGTCGCCGCCGTCGGTGATCTCGATCTTCTGCAGCATCTGGCGAACGATCACCTCGATGTGCTTGTCGTTGATCTTCACGCCCTGCAGACGATAGACCTCCTGGATTTCGTTGATGAGGTACTGGGCCAGCGCCTCGACACCCAGAACCTTCAGGATGTCGTGCGGCACCGGGTTACCGTCCATCAGCGAGTCGCCACGGCGGACATAGTCGCCTTCCTGCACCGAGATGTGCTTGCCCTTGGGGATCAGATACTCGATCGGATCGCCATCCTCGGGCACCACCAGGATGCGGCGCTTGGACTTGTAGTCCTTGCCGAATTCCACGCGGCCGTCGGCTTCGGCGATGATCGCATGATCCTTCGGCTTGCGGGCTTCGAACAGTTCCGCCACACGCGGCAGACCGCCGGTGATGTCGCGGGTCTTGGAACCCTCACGCGGGATGCGGGCCAGCACGTCGCCGGCATGCAGCTTGGCACCGTTTTCCACCGACAGGATGGCGTCCACCGACAGGAAGTAGCGGGCTTCCAGGCCGTTGGGCAGGGTCACCGGCTGGCCCTTCTCGTCGCGCAGCTCGACACGCGGACGCAGATCCGATCCGCGCGGCTGCTGCTTCCAGTCCACCACCACCTTGCTGGCGATGCCGGTGGCCTCGTCGACCACTTCGCGCATGGACAGGCCCTCGACCAGGTCGAGGAAATGCGCCACACCGTTGGTCTCGGTGATGATCGGCAGGGTATAGGGGTCCCACTCGGCCAGCTTGGTGCCCTTGGAGGTCTTGACGCCCTCCTCGACCAGCAGCTTGGCACCATAGGGAACGCGATGACGGGCCCGCTCGCGGCCGTTGACGTCAAGAAGCGCGATTTCGCAATTGCGGCTCATGACGATCTTGGCGCCCGACGAGTTCACCACGACGTTCTTGTTGAGGATCTGCACCGTCAGGTCGCCGGTGGATTCGATGGACGACTGCTCGGCACCGCGCTGCGCCGCACCACCGATGTGGAAGGTACGCATGGTCAGCTGGGTGCCGGGCTCGCCGATCGACTGGGCGGCGATGACGCCCACGGCTTCGCCCACGTTGACGCGGGTGCCACGG
This sequence comes from Magnetospirillum sp., assembly GCA_035298685.1. GTDB lineage: Bacteria > Pseudomonadota > Alphaproteobacteria > Rhodospirillales > Magnetospirillaceae > Magnetospirillum. Next base: position 7,865 of record DATGXU010000244.1, read on the forward strand.
GCCAGGTCGCGGCCGTAGCAGGCGCCGCAGACGCCTTCCTTGGCCTCGCAGGTCAGCACCGAACGGATGGCGACTTCCTCGATGCCGGCGTCGTCGATGGCTTCGACTTCCGCCTCGCCGATGATCTCGCCGGCCGGAACGATCACTTCGCCGGTGCCGGGGTGAACGATGTCGCGGGCGGCCGAGCGGCCGAGGATGCGTTCGTTCAGCGGGCTGATGACCTCGCCACCCTCGACCACCGCCGAAACGCTGAGGCCGTTGGTGGTGCCGCAATCTTCCTCGGTGATGATGGCGTCCTGCGCCACGTCCACCAGACGGCGGGTCAGGTAACCCGAGTTCGCGGTCTTCAAGGCGGTGTCGGCCAGACCCTTACGGGCGCCGTGGGTGGAGTTGAAGTACTCCAGCACGGTCAGGCCTTCCTTGAAGTTCGAGATGATCGGGGTCTCGATGATTTCGCCCGACGGCTTGGCCATCAGGCCGCGCATGCCGGCCAGCTGCTTCATCTGAGCGGCCGAACCACGGGCGCCCGAATGGGCCATCATGTACACCGAGTTGACCGAACGACCGGGCTCGACGCGGCTGATTTCCTTCATCATGGCGTCGGCGACGTCGTCGGTGCACTTCGACCAGGCGTCGACGACCTTGTTGTACTTTTCGCCCTGGGTGATCAGACCGTCCTGGTACTGCTGTTCGTATTCCTTGACCTTGGCTTCGGTCTCGGACACCAGCTTTTCCTTGGCCGGCGGCACCACCATGTCGTCCTTGCCGAACGAGATGCCGGCCTTGAACGCGTTGGAATAGCCCAGGCCCATGACCCGGTCGGCGAAAATCACCGTCTCCTTCTGGCCGCAATGGCGGTACACCAGATCGATGACGTTCTGGATGTCCTTCTTGGTCAGCAGGCGGTTGATGGACGAGAACGGAACATTGAGGTTCCGCGGCAGCACTTCCGACAACATCATGCGGCCGGCGGTGGTCTCGACGATCTCGACGATCGGCTGGCCTTCGGTGTCGATGTTGTTGTAGCGGGCCCGGATCTTCTGGTGCAGGGTCAGCACCTTCTCGGTCAGGGCTTCCTCGATCTCGGCCATGGTGCCGAACACCGGCAGGCGATAGAGGATGGCCTTGCCGTCCTTCACCAGCGCCTCGATCTCGGCAGCGGCGGTGACGGTGACCGGAACACCGGGGTTGGCGGCGTTGAACACGCGCAGCAGGCCCGACGACAGGCCGGCTTCCAGCGCCTCACGGCTGGCGACCTTGACGGCGCGGTGCGCGGTGACCTCGCGGCGGCCGATCTTGTCCATCAGGCCGTCGAAATCGTTGAGGTCCAGCTTCTCGTTCGGATTGCCGCGGTTGTAGAAGAACAGCGTGCCCTTGGCGATGCCGGCCTTCAGCTCGTCCAGCGAGTGGATCTTCACCGCCAAGCCGGGCACGTCGTCCCGTTCCATGGTGATGTAATAGATACCCAGAACGATGTCCTGGGACGGCACGATGATCGGCTTGCCGTTGGCGGGCGACAGGATGTTGTTGGTCGACATCATCAGCACGCGCGCTTCCAGCTGGGCCTCGAGGCTCAGCGGGACGTGCACGGCCATCTGGTCGCCGTCGAAGTCGGCGTTGAAGGCGGCGCAGACCAGCGGGTGAAGCTGGATGGCCTTGCCCTCGATCAGCACCGGCTCGAACGCCTGGATGCCCAGGCGGTGCAGGGTCGGCGCGCGGTTCAGCATCACCGGATGCTCGCGGATGACCTCTTCCAGGATGTCCCAAACCTCGGGACGCTCCTTCTCGACCATGCGCTTGGCCGCCTTGATGGTGGTGGCCATGCCGTACAGTTCGAGCTTGGAATAGACGAACGGCTTGAACAGCTCGAGCGCCATCTTCTTCGGCAGACCGCACTGGTGCAGCTTCAGCTCGGGGCCCACCACGATGACCGAACGGCCCGAGTAGTCCACGCGCTTGCCCAGCAGGTTCTGACGGAAGCGGCCCTGCTTGCCCTTCAGCATGTCGGACAGCGACTTCAGCGGACGCTTGTTGGCGCCGGTGATGGCGCGGCCGCGACGGCCGTTGTCGAACAGGGCGTCCACCGCTTCCTGCAGCATGCGCTTTTCGTTGCGCACGATGATCTCGGGCGCGCGCAGCTCGATCAGGCGCTTGAGGCGGTTGTTGCGGTTGATGACGCGACGGTAGAGGTCGTTCAGGTCCGAGGTGGCGAAGCGGCCGCCATCCAGCGGCACCAGCGGACGCAGCTCCGGCGGAATCACCGGAATGACCTCCAGGATCATCCACTCGGGGCGCGAGCCCGATTCCAGGAACGCTTCCACCAGCTTCAGGCGCTTGACCAGCTTCTTGCGCTTGGCTTCGGACGAGGTTTCCTTGAGATCGATCTTCAGCTTGTCCTTTTCGGACTCGAGATCGATGGCCGACAGCATGTCGCGGATGGCCTCGGCGCCGATCTTGGCGGTGAAGGCGTCCTCGCCGTACTCGTCCACGGCGCGCATGTACTGCTCTTCCGAGAGCAGTTCGCGAATCTTCAGCGGGGTGAGGCCGGGCTCCACCACCACGTAGTTTTCGAAGTACAGGATGCGCTCAAGATCCTTGAGCGTCATGTCGCACAGCAGGCCGATGCGCGAGGGCAGCGACTTCAGGAACCAGATGTGGGCGACCGGGCTGGCCAGCTCGATATGGCCCATGCGCTCGCGCCGGACCTTGGCCAGCGTGACTTCCACGCCGCACTTCTCGCAGATGATGCCGCGATACTTCATGCGCTTGTACTTGCCGCACAAGCACTCGTAATCCTTGATCGGGCCAAAGATGCGGGCGCAGAACAGGCCGTCGCGCTCCGGCTTGAAGGTCCGGTAATTGATGGTCTCGGGCTTCTTGATTTCGCCATACGACCACGAGCGGATGCGCTCGGGGGAGGCGATCGAGATCCGGATCTGGTCGAAAGACTGAGTGCCGCTCGCCTGACCGAAAATCTTCATCAGTTCATTCATGACCTACTCCCGCGTGGACTCGGGTGCGGCGGAAGGAGAAATGCTCTCCTCCCGCCGAGTATAAAAGGGGCTTAGAAATTGCGCTGGGTCAGCTCGACGTTCAGGCCGAGCGAGCGCAGTTCCTTGACCAGCACGTTGAACGACTCGGGGATGCCGGCCTCGAAGTTGTCGTCGCCGCGCACGATGGCCTCGTAGACCTTGGTGCGGCCGGAAACGTCGTCCGACTTGACCGTCAGCATCTCCTGCAGCGTATAGGCGGCACCGTAGGCTTCCAGCGCCCACACTTCCATTTCACCGAAACGCTGGCCGCCGAACTGGGCCTTGCCGCCCAGCGGCTGCTGGGTGACCAGCGAGTACGGACCGATGGAACGGGCGTGGATCTTGTCGTCCACCAGGTGGTGCAGCTTCAGCATGTAGATGTAGCCGACCGTGACCTTGCGGTCGAACGGCTCGCCGGTGCGACCGTCGAACAGGGTCACCTGACCCGAGGAATGACGGCCGGCCTTTTCCAGCATTTCGCAGATGTCGCTTTCGCGGGCACCGTCGAAGACCGGAGTGGCGAACGGCGTGCCGGGACGCAGGTTGTTGGCCAACTCCAGCACCTCGCCGTCACCCATGTCCGAGATTTCCTCGGCATAGAGCTGCGGGCCGTAGATGTCCTGCAGCTTCTTGCGCAGGTCGTCCACGGACGCGGTGTTGTGCTTGTAGCCTTCCAGCACCTTGCCGATCTGCTGGCCCAAGCCGGCGGCAGCCCAACCCAGGTGGGTTTCCAGGATCTGGCCGACGTTCATGCGCGAGGGCACGCCCAGCGGGTTGAGGACGATGTCCACCTGCTGGCCGTCTTCCAGGTACGGCATGTCTTCCAGGGGCATGATGCGCGAGATGACACCCTTGTTGCCGTGACGGCCGGCCATCTTGTCGCCCGGCTGCAGCTTGCGCTTCACCGCCACGAACACCTTGACCATCTTCATCACGCCGGGCGGCAGCTCGTCGCCGCGCTGCAGCTTCTCGACCTTGTTCTCGAAACGGTCCTGCAGGCGCTGGACGGCCATGTCGAAGGCCCGCTTCAGGCTTTCGACGTCGGCCATCACCGCATCGTCTTCGACGGCGATGTTGCGCCACGCCGAGGTATGCAGCTCGGCCAGCATGTCGTCGGCGACGACCTGACCGGCGCGCACGCCCTTGGGACCCGAAACCACCTTCTTGCCCAGCAGCAGCTGCTTGAGACGGGCGTAGAACGAGCGTTCCAGAATGGCGCGTTCGTCGTCGCGGTCCTTGGCCAGACGTTCGATTTCGGCGCGTTCGATGGCCAGCGCACGTTCGTCCTTCTCGACGCCGCGGCGGGAGAAGACGCGCACTTCCACGATGGTGCCGGCGACGCCCGGGGGCAGACGCAGGCTGGTGTCGCGGACGTCCGAGGCCTTTTCACCGAAGATGGCGCGCAGCAGCTTCTCTTCCGGGGTCATCGGCGATTCGCCCTTCGGCGTCACCTTGCCCACCAGAATGTCGCCCGGCTTCACCTCGGCGCCGATATAGACGATACCGGCCTCGTCCAGGTTCTTGAGCGCTTCCTCACCCACGTTGGGAATGTCGCGGGTGATTTCCTCCTGGCCCAGCTTGGTGTCGCGGGCCATGACCTCGAATTCCTCGATGTGGATCGAGGTGAATACGTCGTCGCGGACGATGCGTTCCGAGATGAGGATGGAGTCCTCGAAGTTATAGCCGTTCCACGGCATGAACGCGACCAGCACGTTGCGGCCCAGAGCCAGCTCGCCCAGCTGGGTCGAGGGACCGTCGGCGATGATGTCGCCCTTGCCGATCAGATCGCCCACCTTCACCAGCGGCTTCTGGGTGATGCAGGTGTTCTGGTTGGAACGCTGGAACTTCAGCAGGTTGTAGATGTCCACGCCCGATTCGTTGGCCGACACGTCCTGGGTCGCGCGGATGACGATGCGGGTGGCGTCCACCTGGTCGACGATGCCGGTGCGCTTGGCGGCGATGGCCGCGCCCGAGTCACGCGCCACCGCCTGCTCCATGCCGGTGCCCACCAGGGGCGCCTCGGCGCGGATCAGCGGCACCGCCTGACGCTGCATGTTCGAACCCATCAGCGCGCGGTTGGCGTCGTCGTTCTCGAGGAACGGGATCAGCGCCGCGGCGACGGACACCAGCTGCTTGGGCGACACGTCGATCAGGTTGATTTCGGTCGGCGAGACCATGACGAATTCGCCGGCCTGACGGCACGACACCAGGTCTTCGACGAACGAGCCGTCCGGGTTCAGGACCGAGTTGGCCTGCGCCACGGTGTAGCGGCCCTCTTCCATGGCCGACAGATAGACCACGTCCGAGGTCACCTTGCCGTCCGCCACCTTGCGGTAGGGCGCCTCGATGAAGCCGTACTGGTTGACGCGGGCATAGGTGGCCAGCGAGTTGATCAGACCGATGTTCGGACCTTCGGGGGTCTCGATCGGGCAAATGCGGCCGTAATGGGTCGGGTGCACGTCGCGCACCTCGAAGCCGGCGCGCTCGCGGGTCAGACCGCCCGGGCCAAGCGCCGACAGGCGGCGCTTGTGGGTGATTTCCGACAGCGGATTGGTCTGGTCCATGAACTGCGACAGCTGCGAGCTGCCGAAGAATTCACGCACCGCCGCCGCGGCCGGCTTGGCGTTGATCAGGTCGTGCGGCATCACCGAGTCGATGTCCACCGAGGACATGCGCTCGCGGATGGCGCGCTCCATGCGCAGCAGGCCGACGCGGTACTGGTTCTCCATGAGCTCGCCGACCGAACGGACGCGGCGGTTGCCCAGGTGATCGATGTCGTCGATCTCGCCCTTGCCGTCCTTCAGGCCGACCAGGACCTTGATGACTTCCAGGATGTCGTCGCGACGCAGCACGCGGGTGGTGTCGGGAACATCCTTGTCCGAGAAGTTCAGGCGCGAGTTCATCTTCACGCGGCCGACGGCGGACAGGTCGTAACGCTCGGCGTCGAAGAACAGGCCCTGGAACAACGCCTCGGCGGTTTCCAGGGTCGGCGGCTCGCCCGGACGCATGACGCGGTAGATGTCGATCAGGGCTTCCTCGCGCGAGGAATTCTTGTCGACGGCCAGCGTGTTGCGGATGTAGGGGCCGACGTTGATGTGGTCGATGGCGAGCATGGGCAGCTCGGTCACACCGGCCTTCTCCAGCTCGGCCAGGATGTTGGCGGTCAACTCGCCGCCGGCCTCGACATAGATCTCGCCGGTCTGCTCGTTGATGATGTCCTCGGCCAGATACTGGCCCACCAGATCCTCGGGCAGGACCAGAATGTCCTCGACGCCCTGGTCCTTGAGCTTCTTGCCCAGGCGCGGGGTCATCTTGGCGCCGGCCTCGGCCACCTTTTCGCCGGTCTTGGCGTCGATCAGGTCATAGACCAGCTTGACGCCCTTCAGGCGCTCGGGGTGGAACGCCGTCTTCCAGCCCTTGGGGCCACGGTTGTAGATCACCGTGTCGTAGAAGTAGTTGAGGATGTCCTCGCTGGACATGCCCTTGAGCTCGGTCAGCTCGACCGGACGGCTGTCGGCCTTGCGCGAGGCGCGCAGATCCTGGGTGGCGTTGTTGTCCAGCGCGTACAGCAGCGTGGTCACCGGCAGCTTGCGGCGACGGTCGATGCGCACGTAGACCAGATCCTTGGCGTCGAACTCGAAGTCCAGCCAGGAACCGCGATAGGGAATGACGCGGGCGGCGAACAGGTACTTGCCCGAGGAATGGGTCTTGCCCTTGTCGTGGTCGAAGAAGACGCCCGGCGAGCGGTGCATCTGCGAGACGATCACGCGCTCGGTGCCGTTGATGACGAAGGTGCCGTTGGCGGTCATGAGCGGCATGTCGCCCATGTACACGTCCTGCTCCTTGATGTCGCGAATCGAACGGGCGCCGGTGTCCTCGTCCACGTCCCACACCACCAGGCGCAGGGTGACCTTCAGCGGGGCGGCGAAGGTCATGCCGCGCTGCTGGCATTCCTCGACGTCGTACTTCGGCTGCTCGAGCTCGTACTTCACGAACTCAAGGGTGCCGCGCTCGGAAAAATCCTTGATCGGGAAGACCGACTTGAAAACTTCCTGCAGGCCGACATTGGCGCGCTTTTCGGGCAGAACGTCCATCTGAAGGAAGTGATCGTAGGAGCTTTTCTGCACCTCGATCAGATTTGGCATCGGCGCAACCGAGGGAATACGCCCGAAGCTCTTACGAATACGCTTCCGACCCGTGTAGGATTTAGCCATTGCCGCTCCTCGTCCTCATGTCGGTTTCGGTCCGAAGTCGACCCCGGACCCGGACAGACGACTGGCTTCGTCCGCCCTTGAAATCTTTCGTGGTGCCGCCTGTCGCACCCGGCGCAACCGCCCCTCTCGAGATGGGGCGTGCCAGCCAGGGCCGCGTCGGGCGGCGGTGCCGGATGCGGCGAACCGCCTCCGAAAGCCAGTCCCGACGGGCGTTGCCCGCCGGGGCTGTTTTACAAGCGCCATTGGGCCGGGACATGGCAGCGTTCTCCGCCACCACGCCCGGCCCTTGGCCGAATGGCTCGAAAAGCCTGGATTACTTGACCTGCACCTTGGCGCCGGCCTCTTCCAGAACCTTCTTGATCTTCTCGGCCTCGTCCTTCGACACGCCTTCCTTGACGGTCTTCGGGGCGCCTTCGACCAGGTCCTTGGCTTCCTTCAGGCCCAGGCCGGTGATGGCGCGGACTTCCTTGATCACGTTGATCTTCTTGTCGCCGGCGTCGGTCAGGACCACGTCGAACTCGGTCTTCTCTTCAGCGGCCGGAGCAGCGGCGCCCGGGGCGGCGGCGGCAACGGCAACCGGAGCGGCGGCGGACACGCCCCACTTCTCTTCGAGCAGCTTGGACAGCTCGGCGGCTTCCAGAACGGTCAGGGCGGACAGCTCGTCAACGAGCTTAGCGAGATCAGCCATTGTAAACTCCTAGATAATGCTTGAGATCTGGGTATTAAAGTCGGGCCTCACGCGGCCTCGTCCTTCTTCGCGTAGGCGCCAAGCACGCGGGCAACCTGCCCAGCGGGAGCCTGGAGAACGCCGGCGATACGGGTAGCCGGGGTCGAGATCATGCCGATCAGCTTGCCACGCAGCTCGTCCAGCGACGGCAGGGTGGCAAGGGCCTTGACGCCGTCCACGTCCAGCGACTGGCCGCCGAGCGATCCACCCAGGATCTTCAGCTTGTCGTTGGTCTTGGCGAAGTCGGCGGCGACCTTGGCGGCAGCGACCGGGTCCGCCGAAACGGCGATGGCGGTCGGGCCGACGAACAGGTCAGCGATGCTCTCGTAAGCGGTACCCTGAAGGGCGAGCTTGGTGAGACGATTCTTGGTCACTTTGAAGCTGGCACCGGCCGCACGCATCTTGGTGCGGAGGTCGGTCATCTCGGCAACCGTCAGGCCCTTGTAATGGGCGACGACCACCAGACCGACGTCTCCGAACGTCTCATGCAGCGCACCGATCCACTCTTTCTTCTGTGTCCGGTCCACTTTCGTCTCCAACAAACACGTTGGGGTCCGTCCCGCCCTTGGGCGGTAGAAACCCCACCTTTTGCCCTCTGGCTTCCCCGGCCCCAGGGGGCCGGCGAAACCGGTGGCCTGTCCCAGAATCATCAAGCCATCTCGCCCGGGAGCCCCATGGGCCCAAGGGCGGCGAATGGTTTCATGTTCTGTCTGCGTAGGCGGGAACTTCCATCAAGCCTCGTCCCGGACAGGCCGGATCGAGGCACCTACGGTCTCGGACAGGTCGGGGGCGCCCCCGAGGAGGTGCCCCCAAGTCGCCTCCCCCGAGGGGGAGGAGATTGGTCTAAGGCTAAGCCTTAGGCGCTCAGGCTGGCGATGTCCAGCTTGACGCCCGGGCCCATGGTCGAAGCAACCGACACCTTCTTGATGTAGGTGCCCTTGGCGCCCGACGGCTTGGCCTTGTTGATGGCGTCAACGAAGGCCTTGATGTTCTCGGCCAGCTTGGCGGCGTCGAACGAGGCTTTGCCGACACCGGCGTGCACGATACCGGCCTTTTCCACGCGGAACTGCACCTGACCGGCCTTGGCGGCGCGAACCGCTTCGGTGACGTTCGGGGTGACGGTGCCCAGCTTGGGGTTCGGCATCAGGTTGCGCGGGCCCAGGACCTTACCCAGACGGCCCACCACACCCATCATGTCGGGGGTGGCGATGCAGCGGTCGAAGTCCATGAAGCCGCCCTGGATCTTCTCAGCCAGGTCTTCGGCGCCAACGATGTCGGCACCGGCCTTGCGAGCTTCCTCGGCCTTGTCGGCCTTGGCGAACACGGCCACGCGCACGGTCTTGCCGGTGCCGTTGGGCAGTTCGACCACGCCGCGGACCATCTGGTCGGCATGGCGGGGATCGACGCCCAGGTTCAGCGCGACCTCGATGGTCTCGTCGAACTTGGCCTTGGCGGCGCCCTTGATCAGCGCGACGGCCTCGTCCAGCGAGTAGAACTTGTTGCGGTCGATATTGGCGTAACCCGCCTTCAGACGCTTTCCGATAGCCATGGGATTACTCCACCACCTTGAGGCCCATGGACCGGGCCGAGCCGACGAGCATGCTGGCAGCCGCCTCAATGTCGTTGGCATTGAGATCGACCATCTTCTTGGCAGCGATCTCGCGGATCTGCTCCATGGTCACCTCGCCCACGGTACCGCCCTTGCCGGGGGTCTGCGAGCCCTTCTGCACCGCGGCGGCCTTCTTCAGGAAGTAGGTGACCGGGGGAGTCTTGGTGACGTAGGTGAAGGTACGGTCGGAATAGGCGGTAATCACCACCGGAATCGGCATGCCGGCTTCCAGCTGCTGAGTCGCCGCGTTGAACGACTTGCAGAATTCCATGATGTTCAGGCCGCGCTGACCCAGCGCCGGACCGATCGGCGGCGACGGATTGGCCTTGCCGGCCGGCACCTGAAGCTTGATGTAACCAATGACTTTCTTTGCCATTTTTCCCTCTGGGGTTCAGAGTTGGCGGTTCGGCCATGGCCGGCCTTCCGCCCCAACAACCGACGGATTCCCGCCGGTAACGAAAACAGGGTTCGCCGCCGGAACCATCCGGCGGCGCCCCCTTTCAAACTTGGCCTCAGATCTTCTCGACCTGGGCGTATTCCAACTCGACCGGGGTCGAGCGGCCGAAGATCGACACCGCCACCTTGAGGCGGGCCTTTTCCTCGTCCACTTCCTCGACCAGGCCGTTGAACGAGGTGAAGGGGCCGTCGCAAACGCGAACCTGCTCGCCAACCTCGAAAACCACCGAGGGCTTCGGGCGTTCGACGCCCTCCTGCACCTGACGGATGATGCGTTCGGCCTCGCGCTCGGTGATCGGAACCGGACGGCCCTTGCCGCCCAGGAAGCCGGTCACCTTCGGCGTATTCTTGACCAGGTGCCAGGTGTCGTCGGTCAGGTCCATCTTCACCAGCACGTAGCCGGGGAAGAACTTGCGCTCGGCGTTGACCTTCGAACCGCGCCGGACCTCGACCACCTCTTCGGTGGGAACCAGCACCTGCTCGAACGCTTCGGCCATGCCCTTTTGCTCGGCCTGCTCGCGAATCGACTGCGCGACCTTCTTCTCGAAACCGGAATAGACGTGAATCACGTACCAGCGGGCGGTCGCCATCTCACCCTCCCAAGCCGAAGATCAGCTTGACGATCCAGGCGAACGCCTGGTCGACAAGCATGAAAAAGAGAGCGGCGATCACCACCATGACGAAAACCATCACGGTGCTGACCGTCGTTTCCTTGCGGCTGGGCCAGGTGACCTTGGCCACCTCCTGCCGGACCTGCTTGAAGAACTGGCCTGGAGACGTCTTTGCCATCATTCTCTTGAACTTTACGCGCCGACGGCGCCCTAGGCTTGAAAGTGACCTTTAGATCGGCTTGGCAGGAGTGGAGGGGCTCGAACCCCCAACCCCCGGTTTTGGAGACCGGTGCTCTACCAGTTGAGCTACACTCCTGCAACCGATCCGCCGACCCCCGGGTCAGGGAGGCCGGCGTTGAGGTCGGACGTGGCCGGAGCCACGCCTTATACAGCTACTCGAGGATCTTGGCAACCACGCCGGCGCCGACGGTGCGGCCGCCTTCGCGGATGGCGAAGCGCAGACCCTGATCCATGGCGATCGGGGCGATCAGCTGCACGCTCATCTTCACGTTATCGCCCGGCATCACCATCTCGGTGCCTTCCGGCAGCGACACGACGCCGGTGACGTCGGTGGTGCGGAAGTAGAACTGCGGACGATAGTTGGTGAAGAACGGAGTGTGACGGCCGCCTTCTTCCTTGGTCAGAATGTAGGCCTCGGCCTCGAACTTGGTGTGCGGGGTGATCGAGCCCGGAGCAGCCAGAACCTGGCCGCGCTCGACGTCCTCGCGCTTGGTGCCGCGCAGCAGGGCGCCGATGTTGTCGCCGGCCTCACCCTGGTCCAGCAGCTTGCGGAACATTTCCACGCCGGTGCAGGTGGTCTTGACGGTCGCCTTGATGCCGACGATCTCGACTTCCTCACCCACCTTGACCACGCCGCGCTCGACACGGCCGGTCACCACGGTGCCACGGCCCGAGATCGAGAACACGTCTTCGATCGGCATCAGGAACGGCTTGTCCTTCGGACGTTCCGGCTGCGGGATGTACTTGTCCACCTCGGCCATCAGCGCCAGGATGGCGTCGCGGCCGATTTCCGGCTGCTTGTCTTCCAGCGCGCACAGGGCCGAGCCCTTGACGATCGGAATGTCGTCGCCGGGGAAGTCGTACGAGCTCAGCAGCTCGCGCACTTCCAGCTCGACCAGATCCAGCAGCTCCGGATCGTCGACCATGTCGCACTTGTTCATGAACACCACCAGCGCCGGCACACCGACCTGACGGGCCAGCAGGATGTGCTCGCGGGTCTGCGGCATCGGGCCGTCAGCGGCCGACACCACCAGGATCGCGCCGTCCATCTGCGCCGCGCCGGTGATCATGTTCTTCACATAGTCGGCGTGGCCGGGGCAGTCCACGTGGGCGTAGTGGCGGTTGGCGGTCTCGTACTCGACGTGCGCGGTCGAGATGGTGATGCCACGGGCCTTCTCTTCCGGCGCCTTGTCGATCTGGTCGTAGGCAGTGAAGGTGGCGCCGCCGGTCTCGGCCAGAACCTTGGTGATCGCCGCGGTCAACGAGGTCTTGCCATGGTCGACGTGACCGATGGTGCCGATGTTGCAGTGCGGCTTGTTGCGCTCGAATTTCGCCTTAGCCATTTTTCAACCCGTCTGCTCGGCGGCAATCTGCCGCGGTTCACGAAATGCGACGCAAGCGCCGCGCTGCCAAAAATTTCTCAGTCCGGCCGGACCGAGACGCGCTCTGGAGCGGGTGAGGGGAATCGAACCCCCGTCATCAGCTTGGAAGGCTGTTGCTCTACCATTGAGCTACACCCGCCCTTAAGCGTCCGCTCCGGGACATTCGCCCCTCGGGCGGGACCCGAAACATCGTCGTCGCCCGGCCAGGAAAAGGTAATGGTGGAGGGGGTTGGATTCGAACCAACGTAGACTATCGTCGGCAGATTTACAGTCTGCTGCCATTGACCGCTCGGCCACCCCTCCACGCCGTCGTCGCTTGGAAGCGTCGCGACGGGAGATGCGAAATATGAGAATTTTCGGCGGCTTGTCAACTCGAAAAGAGAAGGGTACTTCACGAAGATGGAGGTGCCCCCATGGCAACGCGTGATTCCCGAGATAAAAACCGCGCCCAGCGCGATCATTCCCGCCCCTCGTCCGCCCGCTCGGGCCGGCCGGAAAACCCAAGGAACGAGCGGAGTTCCGAGCGGTCGCCCGAGCGCGGGCAACGCCCGCCCGGAAATCTTTTCTGGCTTTACGGCCAGCACGCGGTGGCGGCGGCGCTGGAAAACCCGAACAGAAAAATTCGCCGCCTCGCCCTGACGGCCGACGCCGCCCGCACCTGGTCCGAGGCCATCGAGCAGGCGCGCCGGCTGCGTCCGCTGCCCGGGGTGGACGTGGTGGAGAAAAGCGATCTCGAACGCCTGCTGCCGCCCGGGGCAGTGCACCAGGGCATCGGCGCCCTGTGCGAGCCCCTGCCCGCCCCCGCCATCGAAGACATCGCGCGCGTCGCCGCCGAGCGCCCCGACGCCGTGGTGATGGTGCTGGACCAGGTGACCGACCCCCACAATGTGGGCGCCATCGTGCGATCCGCCGCAGCCTTCGGCGCCCTGGCGGTGGTGGTGCCCGACCGCCACGCCCCCGAGGAAACCGGCGCCCTGGCCAAGGCCGCCTCGGGCGCGCTGGAACGCATGCCGCTGGTGCGGGTGACCAACGTGGTGCGCGCGCTTGGACAACTGAAGGAAGCGGGCTTCTGGGTGGCCGGCATGGCCGGCGAGGCAACCAGTTCGCTGGCCAGCCAAAAACTCTCCGGCCGCATCGCCCTGGTGATGGGAGCCGAAGGCGAAGGCCTGCGCCGCCTGACCCGCGAACATTGCGACTATTTGGTGAAACTGCCGATGACCGGCGCGGTCGAAAGCCTGAACGTCTCGAACGCCGCCGCCGTGGCGCTGTATGAACTGTTACGCGAAAAACTGGAGGGCGGCTGAACGGCGCACGCCGCTAAGGTCGCTTGCATAAGGCCAGACGGAACGCTAGGTTCCATCGGCGCGTGCCGGCTTAGCTCAGATGGTAGAGCACCTGATTTGTAATCAGGGGGTCGCGGGTTCGATCCCTGCAGCCGGCACCAACTTTTCAAGGGGTTAGCCACCTTGCCCGGCAACCACGGGCACGGTGGCAACCACACAGCGACCACGGAAAATCGAGCGGGAGCGCTTTCGCCCCCTCCCCTGTGGCCGCAAGATCAGGTCGAAGTGGACCGATCAGCGTCCCGATAAGCGCGCAGTTGCCTCTCAAGATCATCAGCTCGTTCAAGCTGCTGACGCGCGTACCCCTGCATGCAGCGAGCCTTTTCCTCTGCGATTTCGAGCGCCTTTTCGTACTCGACCAACATGGCATCCACTTCTGCGGACACCTTCGCTGAAATGGTAACCTTCTGATCCTGGAGGCGGCGCCGTAGGCGTGCCGCCTTGAGTTTGAATTTCTCGGCTTCTTCGCCGCGCGCGGCAGCCTCCCGCAACAGCGGCTTGAAATCATCAACGGCGCAGAAGAAGGCCAACAGATCGGGGCAGCCGGACAGGACGCGCCGATGAGCGGGGTGAAATGCGTGATCCAATCCCCTCATGCGTGCTGGCACGCGAAAGGCTTCCTTGGCCGCACCGGGCGGCCCGTGGAAGGCGGAAAGGGGGAACGGGGCGCTGGGGGGCGGTTTACGGCCGTCTGCGTCAGGCGCATCTGATATACCCGCAGGGTGGCTCGTCAGGCCCCGGTGCCGGTAGCCGCTTTGAAGGGAACCAGAAGCTGGCGATCCTCGTCCCACAACGCCAGGCGGGCCGCAGCAAAGCTGGCGCGCAGGCCCAGCTTGGTGGTCGGCAACAGGTGGTCAACCGCTTGGTAAGCCGCTCGCAGCCTGTAGCTGGGGATGCGTGGCGCCAAGTGGTGGATGTGGTGGTAGCCGATCCAGCCGGTTACCCATTCCAGCGGTTTGGGCAGGACGTAACAGGAGCAGCCTTTCAGCACCGCTGGAACGAAGCGCCAATGGCTCTGGCGTTGCCAATACGTGGTCTCGAACTGATGCTGCACAAAGAAGATCCAGACGCCAACCATGTCGGCGACCACCGTCACGGACAGCGCGATGATCAAGAACCGGCCATAGCCGAAAACAGCTCCCCCGCAGAGAACGAGGGCGGCCAGGGCAAGGTTGGTCGACATGATGCTGTTGAGCGACCGGGTATCCCCTCGCCGCAGCCCGATCGGGAGGCGGTGGCGAATGATGAATTGGTAGGGTGGGCCGATGAGGAACAGGACGACAGGGTGGCGATACAGTCGATAGCCCCACCGCCGCATGGCGGACAATTGGCGATATTCCGCGACCGTCAGCGTGGTGATGTCACCTCGCCCCCGACGCGACAGGTTGCCCGAGGTGGCGTGGTGCCAATCGTGATCGCGCTTCCACCAGTGATAGGGCGTAAGGGTAAGGACGCCGATGATCCGCCCCACCAAGTCGCAGGCCCGCCGCTGGCGAAAGAACGAGTAGTGGCCGCAATCATGCTGGATGATGAAAAGCCGCAGCAGGAACAGCCCCGTAGGAGGAACGACAAGAAACGCCGCCGCATAGCCAACCTTCTCCGCCAGGACGAGGGCGCTGAAGAACAGGGCGGTGAACGCGACGGCGGTGATCCATAGCTGAACAAGGCTTCGAACGGTTGATGGGGTGGCAAACGGCCGAAGCAGATGTACCGGGTCCACGTCGATTGGTTGGGGGCGTTCCATTCCGCCCTCCGTGGGCGCCATGCTGATCGTCACCTCCATATGTGGGGGCTTCTTGGACCGCGGGTGGCCTCGCTTCCGCAATCGTGCCCGGCCACTTCCCGTTGCTCTCTGTCCTCCGCAGTAATGCGACGGACTATGGAGCATGGCCGCGAACTCCAATCACTGCGGATGGGTTCACACCTCGACAACAGTACGGAGGCCGGCCATGGCACAATCACTCGTTCAGGCGCTGGAGGGATTGAATTTCCCCTGCGATCGCGCCCACGTCCTCGAATTCGCGGACGAGCACGATATTTCCCCGCGCGCCAGGGATTTCCTGCGGCGCCTGCCCGAACAGCAATATGCCAGCATGGGCGAACTGTTCGCGGTGCTGCCGTCGAAAGGCTCCCTGCGCAAAGCCCGGCAAGAGCTCGGACCGGCGCTCGCACCTGAGCCGTCGCCCCCACAATCCCCAATGGCGGCCACTCCCGAAATTCCGGAGGATCAATGGGACGAGGAACCGGAACACGACCAGCCCGCCATGACAGGGGGACGGCAAGCGCAGCCCACCGAGCCGGCCCAGGAAGCGGGTATGGCCGCTTTCGCAGGGCTGGACCCGTTCGGGCTGGCCAGCCAGTGGCAGCAGGCGTGGCTCAAGGGCGTTGAAAGCTACACGCGGCTGTTCATGCCGTGGCTGCGCCGCTGAGCCGGAAGAACAGCCGCTTGGTTGAAGCCATGACGTCGGCGCCGAGCGTCCGCCTCTGCACGGCTCAGCCCGGCGGCCGTCACCTGCAGGCTATCGAGGATGGCGGCAACCGGTGGGGTCCAGATTTCCCCGGCGATCATCGGGGTATAAGAGACTGCCGCGCCTTAGGGGTTGGTGTCCTCATACATGACCGGTTCGCCCAATTCGCGCCACGAGAACAATTGGAAGGCCCGATGTCCGTTATAGTCCAGGACCCGCAGATCATCGCTTTCATGCAAATCCTCCGTCACCTGGTGAAAGTGGCTGCCATAGCGTGCCCGCGCCAGCTCGACGGGGATTTCATAAGCGATGAATTTGGGGATGCCCTTGGCCTTCAGTTTGGCGACCAGGGTCGCATTGGTGAGCGCGTCGAAAGAGGTGAGGATGACCAGCGACCCGCCCCCGGTGAACAGCAACCCGACCTTCATGACGGCCTCCTCATGATCCAATCAGGAGGAAACATGGTGACGGGAATTGCATGGGGGCAAGAGATGCTAATGGGAGATCGGGCGGCGCGCCGGCATCGTGCGGACTCCGGTGACGGCACGCCATCCGCTCGGAGAAATCCTCGCCCTGTCCATCAGGAACACATTGATTTAACCGTCGACAGAAGCGCAAGGGGTTGAAATGGCTTTGACAGAACGCGTCCAGCCTTGAACCCGATGGGAAGCGTCTCGCGGCCATAACCGGTCAGAAACACGAAAGGAATACCGCGGGCGGCAAGGATATCCGCCACCGGGAAAATCGCCTCTCCGCGCACATTGACGTCCAGGAGCGCCACGTCCATCTGCCCATTGCGTGCGGCATCCAGCGCCTGATCCAGGCGCCCGAAGGGACCAACGACTTCATAGCCGGCATCTGCGAGCGCCATCTCAATGCCCATCGCCACCATCACCTCATCCTCGATCACCAAGATGCGCTTGGTGCCGCTGTCACTTCTCATGCATCGATCCTTCCGCATGGCAAATGTTGTATTCGGTCAAAGGGATGACCAGCGTGGCAACAAGCCCCCCCGGGCGGTAGTCCATCTCGGCGTGACCGCCCAATTCGAACGAAAGACTGCGCTTGATCAACTCGGAGCCCAATCCGGTCCGTTCTGGCGGACGCACAAAGGGGCCGCCGTTTTCCGCCCAAACCAGGACCAGCAGCCGTCCACCGTCACGGTGCTCCAACGTCCATTCCAACATCAGTTTGCCGGTTCGGTTGGAGAAGGCCCCGTATTTGACGGCGTTGGTGGCAAGTTCATGGATGACGATGCCGAGGGTGGTTGCCTCGCGCGGCCTCAAGGCGACTTCCGGCCCGTTGAGGCAGGCCCGCGCCCCCTCGAGAACGAACGCATCCAGCTCTGCCTGGAGCAGTTCGCTCAAATCGACGTCGGACCATTCCTTGGCGGATAGAATGTCGTGCGTCTTGGCGAGACCATGGATCCTACCAATGAAACTGTCGGTGAATTCCCCGACACTGGTACAGCGCCGCGCCATCTGGCTCGCCATGGATACGACCACGGACAGGATGTTCTTGACCCGATGGTTAAGTTCCGCCACCAGCAGCCGCTGGCGTTCCTCGGCATGGACCATGTCGGTGACGTCAAGGAACGTGATGATTGCCCCGTTCACCTTGTCGTACATGGTCTGATAAGGGACGATCCGCATCAGGTAATGGGCGCTGCCGTCCTTGCGGACGACCTTTTGCTCGATGGGCTCCGAGGTTCCCACCACCGCGTGGACGTCCTCGACCAGGTTGTCATAGTCGATCAGGCTGACAATGTCGGCGAGCGACCGTCCACGGTCGTTGGGTATGAGCTTGTAAATCTGCACCATCGCCGGGGTGAAGTTCCGGATGATCAGATCGCCATCGAGGAACACCGTCGCTATGCGCGTAATGTCGAGCAGATTGCGCAAATCCGCGCTGGCGCGGTCGAGTTCATCAACCTTGCTCGCCAGTTCGGCATTCACCGTCGCCATTTCCTCGTTAATGGACTGCAGTTCCTCCTTCGAGGCTTCCAGTTCCTCGTTCGACGATTGCAGTTCCTCGTTGAGCGACAGCAATTCCTCGTTACTGGATTTCAATTCTTCCGTGGCGGTTTCGTACTCCTCCACGGTGGTTTGCAGCCGCTCGCGGGTTTGCTGAAGATCCTGCTCCAGATGAAGCAGCGCGCCGTCCCGGTCGGCGACGCGGGATGCCTCGGCCTGCGCTATGTCATCGGCATTGCGGATTGGACCGACATCGGTGAACAAAATAATCCAGTAGGGCTGCCCGTCGATCTCCGGCAGGGGCTCTATGGCGATATCGACAGTCTGAATGCCGCCATCGATGTGGACTGCGACATTCTCGCGCGACACCGGCCGCCCGGTTTCCTGCACTTCGCGCATGGCCGACCGCAACGGCAGGTTCAGTCCGCCGCGTGCCAGGGCCAGAAGATTGCGGGTGGGGGCACCTGCGGGAGCCTCAAGATACTTACCGGTTCGCGCCGAAAAATGAATGACGTCGCCATCACGATTGACCAGCACATGCGCTGGCGCGTACCGATCCAACACGCGGCGCTCGAGATGGCGCACCGCGTCGTCGCCCCTGGCCGGGCGCGACGTAAGGGGCGATCGAGACGGGCGGCTGCCGCCTGTGGCGTTCAAGGTCGGCAGCACGGGCAGGCGCGTCGGCATGTCCTTGCGCAGGTAGATCCGATGCTTCTTGTCCACGGGGGCGAACAGGCTGCCATGCTGCGTCAGGTTCTCTGCGCTGCCCAGGAACAAAAAACCACCCCGGCGCAAGGCATAATGGAACGTTGGAATGACCTGGGATTGCAGATCCGCATTGAAATAGATCAAAAGATTGCGGCAAGAAACCAAGTCTATCTGCGAAAACGGCGGATCGCGAAAGATGTTGTGAGGCGAGAAAAGACAGCACTCACGGATTTCCGGACAAATCGTGTAGCTTTCACCGTCGCGTACGAAAAACCGATCCAGACGCGCGGGTGAAACGTCCGCCAGCAGGCTGGCGGGATAACGGCCAAGCCGCGCGATGCCCAGGGCATCCTCGTCGATGTCGGTGGCGAAAATCTGCAGACGGGGCTTCGAGGCCATGTTGTCCATCTGCTCGCGCAGCAGGATGGCCAGGGAATAGACCTCCTCGCCGGTGGCGCAGCCCGCAACCCAAACCCGGATGCTGTCGCCCTGCCCTTTCCCCTCCAGCAGCTTCGGCAGGACCAGTTCCCCAAGGCGGCCAAAAGCCTCGGTATCGCGGAAAAACGCGGTCACATTGATCAGCAGGTCGCGGAACAGGGCTTCGGCCTCACCCGCGTCGGCCTTGATCTGTTGGACATAGGCCGGCAGGTCGCCGATCTGGCAGACCCGCATGCGACGTTCGACCCGCCTTAGGAAGGTTTTGTCCTTGTACCGGCTGAAGTCGTGCCCGGTGCGCTGTTGCAAGGCGGCGTAGATAGCGGCCTTGCAGTCTTCAACGGACTCGAGGTCATGGTTTTGCCTGCCCATCGCGGCCACGAAGCCCGGGAAACCATCGGCCAGCGCCTCGATCGACAGCACGCGATCGACATATCCGGTACTGATGGCGGCGTCGGGCATGCCGGAGTAGCCCGGGCGACTGCCGTCGCTTCCCTGGGCGAACGTCATCCCCCCGGCCTCACGCACGGCCTTGAGGCCGATCGCGCCATCGGTGCCTGTCCCGGACAGGATCACGCCGACGGCGCGTTCGCCAAAATCCCGGGCGAGGGAACCCAGCAAAATATCGACCGGGTTGCGCTCGTCCTGACGTGGCTTGAGCTCCATATGTCCGTCGACCGTGGTCAACACGCTATCGGGGGAATTTAGGTAGATATGCCCAGGCAGGATCGGCTCGCCATCACGCGCCGCCACGGTCGGCATCTTGGTAACCCGGCCGATGATCTCGGGCATCAGGCTGTCATGGTCAGGGGCAAGATGAGTCACAACGATAAAGGCTGCCCCGGCCTGCGGAGGCAGCCGCCGGAACAACCCCGTCAATGCCTCGACTCCACCAGCCGACGCGCCAATCCCCACTACGGCGAAGGAAGAATTGTCCATTGTTGTTGCTATTCCAGCAGGGGCCGACCCAACCATAGGGATTGCCCACCAAGAGATGCTAGCCTTAGGATATTTACCCAGATATTTACCCAGCAGGACCACTGCTGGATACAGATATGATGCATATATGGCACGCGGCATAGGGGGCGCGCCGCCAGTCGCCCACGTTCACAATGGGGATGACCCCATGCCCCGGGTTACCCACGGCCTTGGGTGCGAGCCTTCATGATGAAACTGCGCAGACCGCTTCCCCACCGGAAAGGGCGCGATCCTTGGCGCGGTACAAGCCGGCGTCGGCCCGGGCAAGCAGGGCGTCTACGGTCTCACCGGATCGCCATTCCGCTACGCCGACGCTGACCCCGATGGTGAAGTCGGCACATCCGGCGGGAGTGGTGGCGCACGCCACCTCCTGGCACAGGCGTGTCGCCACCTTGGCTCCCCCGGCGGCATCGGTCTCAAGCAGAAGCAGCGCGAACTCATCCCCGCCCAGGCGAGCCATGACGTCGCCCGCCCGTAGCTGAGCCGCCATCTGGCGCACCACCATCTGCAATGCGATATCCCCCGCCGCGTGGCCATAGGTATCGTTGACGCATTTGAAGTTATCGATGTCGATGCAAAGCATGCACAAGGGTGTCTTGTAGCGGAGTGACCGTCCCAATTCATGCTTGGCGACCGGCAAAAATCCACGGCGGTTGTAGATGCCGGTCAAGGGGTCGGTGTCCGCCAACCGCTCCAGTTCGGCGTTCAAAGCGTTAAGCTCTCGGGTGCGCTCCTCGACGCGCCGCTCCAATTCGTCCTTGGCTTGGCGCAGCGCCTCCATCGCCTCTCGGCGCTCGGTTGTGTCGCGGATGACTTGAGCGAAGCCGATATCCGCGCCATCCGCCCCACGCACCGGCTCGATCACCACCGTAGCCCAGAAGCGGCGGCCATCCCGCCGGACCAGCCATCCTTCGTCGCCATAGCGGCGATCATTGCTGGCCAGGTCGAGGGCGCGCAACGGCTCGGTCGCTTGACTCTCCTCGGGATAAAAACACGAGAAGTGGCTGCCGATGATATCGCTATCCTGATACCCCAGGATCCGCCGGGCGCCGATATTCCAGCTCAAAACGCGACCGGCGGGATCAAGCATGAACACGGCATAATCGTGAATGCTGTCGATCATCAACTGCGCCATGGCGCTGTTCTGCGTCGCCCGGTGGGACGCGGAGATAGTTGCTTCGAACAGCGGGAGCTCGGTCACGGCGAGGATCTTCCATCGGCGGCGAGGAGCAGGAATATATCCTTCGCCGCCGATACTCTATCACACCACGGCAGCGCGGTGGATTGCCATCTCTGACTTGGCTGGCGGGGACAACACCACCGAGGCAATCGGCGTCCCCGACGTCCAACGGGCATAGAAGCGGCGGCACATGCCGTGCCTTCCCGTAATCGAGACCATCACCCCTTCCATTCCCACGAAAGCCGGCACGCCCCTGGTGATCACATTGACGCCGGACAACATGTGCTGGTCGCCGTCGGGCGCCTCGGCGATCCAGCAGCCGCCCAGGCGACCGACCAATGTCGAATGCATGTTCGTTCCTTCCTCTGGTTCGCACCAGTATGGGGCATGGAGCCATCGTCGGTGGGGGCCAGACGGTGCAGTACACCGAGGAGCTTCCATTGGTCCGAATATCCTAAAAGACCGCCAAGCCAATGCCTTGCGGTGGTTCGGAACGTTCGCGCCGGACCACTGTCCACGAATCGGTAAGGATGATCAGTGGTCGGTCATGGCAGAATCGTTCTCGGGCAAGCGGAGACGCCGTCTGGTGGCAGCTTTCGCGCTCTGGATGCTGGCGGCGGCCCTGTCTTCGACGGCCCAGGCCGCCGATCCGCGCGGCACTTGGCTGACCGAAGACAAGGATGCCGCGCTCACCATCAGCAGCTGCGGTGCTCGGCTTTGTGGCCGGATCATCTGGCTGGAGAGCGCGAGGGATCGCGGCGGGGCGCTGCGACGGGATGAAAACAACCCCGACCCCGGCAAACAGAGCCAACGGATCTGCGGCCTGGTTGTCATCAAGGAGCTTGAGCGTTCGGCCCCCAACGTCTGGGCCGGCACGGTTTACAACCCCGAGGACGGCAAGACCTATCAGGGCAGCATCACCGTGCTGTCCCCGGACGCGCTGAAGGTGCGCGCCTACCTCGCACTGCCGATCTTCGGCAAGAACCAGACGTGGACGCGGGTGAGCGCGGCCGCGGTCAATGCGCTGGACTACAATTGCCGCAGCCGGGGATAGGAACTTGGCGGGCAAGCGGTCGTTGACATAGGCATCGCTGGGTGTGTGGGAGAGCGCCGATGTCCATACTCGCGTGGCTGTTTCTTGGCCTGATCGCCGGCTTCATCGCCAGCAAGATCGTCAACAAGACCGGAGAGGGCCTTTTTCTCGATATCGTCATCGGCATCGTCGGCGCCATGGTTGGCGGCGCGTTGTTCAACACCCTTGGGGGCGTGGGCGTCACCGGCTTCAATCTCTGGAGCCTGTTCGTCGCCGTGGTCGGCGCGGTCATCGCGCTGTTGCTCTATCATGCGGTTGCGCGGCGCCGGAATCTTTAACCGCACCGCCCTTGCAATCGGGAGGCGGCGGCGCCAACTGATCTTATAGAAGCTCTGTAGGCGGAATAAGCCCCGCCCGCCATTTGGAAACGAAGGGTGAGTAAGGCTGCACAAGCCTGAAGCTGCCGGATAGCATCCGGACAGGGCATACCGAAGGCCCGCCTGATGAAGGACGGGCCTTCTGCGTTCCGGAACCGGGCAGAAACCCATGGGGGAGCCCGCCCATGAGCCTTGATCAAGTGATCATCTTCGCCATCATCGGCGCGATGATGGCCTTGTTCATTTGGAACCGGCTCCGCTATGACCTGATCGCCGCGCTTGGGCTGCTCACCGCCATGGGCACCGGAATCGTCCCTGTGAGTCAGGCTTTCCTGGGCTTTGCCGATCAAGTCGTCATCATTGTCGCCTCGGCCCTGATCGTCAGTGCGGGCATCGGCAAGTCGAACGTGATTGCCGGACTCATCCGCCGGCTCCAGCCCGCGATGAC
This sequence comes from Magnetospirillum sp., assembly GCA_035298685.1. Lineage (GTDB taxonomy): Bacteria > Pseudomonadota > Alphaproteobacteria > Rhodospirillales > Magnetospirillaceae > Magnetospirillum. The sequence goes on from DATGXU010000244.1 coordinate 31,079, forward strand.
GACGACCGGCCGGCAGGTCGCTGTACTGACGGTAAGCGTGACCGTCCTGTCCTCCCTGATGAAGAATGTGGGTGCCTTGGCCGTCTTTCTGCCCATCGCCGTGCAAATGGCCCGGCGGACCGGCACCCCGCCCTCCAAGCTGCTGATGCCTATGGCGTTCGGCTCGCTGATCGGCGGCCTGGTAACCCTGGTCGGCACGTCGCCCAATATCCTGGTGTCGCGGGTGCGGGCGGAAATCCTCGGGATGCCGTTCCGCATGTTCGATTTTGCCCCGGTGGGGCTGGCAATCGTCGTCGCCGGGCTTGCATTCCTGCTGGTGGGCTGGCGTCTGTTGCCGGGAGACCGGCGCGGCCGGACCGAAGCCGAGGGAGCATTCAATCTGGCCCCCTATCTGTTCGAGGCGAGCCTTCCCCCCGCATCGCCTTTGGTCGGCAAGACCATCGGAGAACTCGAAGCCTTGGGGCAGGGAGAGGTGGCCGTGGTCGCCATCGTCCGCGAAAATACGAGGCGCCACCTCCCAACAGCGGATTGGAGGCTATCCACGGACGATCTCCTCGTCATTCAGAGCCACCCCCACGCGCTTCGGCGCTTCGTGGACGCGACGAAGTTGGATCTGGGCGGCAGCACGTCCGCGAACCGGAGGGAGGTGGCCGAGGGAACGATCGGTGTGGTGGAGGCGGTGGTGACCCCCAACTCCTTGCTGGTCGAATGTTCCTCGGCCGATCTCCACCTGCGCAGCCGCCATGGCTTGAGTCTGATCGCCATCAGCCGCCAGGGCCAGGACATCACCACCCATCTTCGCGACGTCCCCTTCCAGGCCGGCGACGTGCTGGTCCTGCAAGGGAACGCCGAAGTGATGCTGGAGACGCTCAAGGTGCTGGGATGCCTGCCTCTGGTCGATCGCGGCACCGGTCTGGGGCGCAGTCCCCGCGACGTACTGCCGCTCTTTCTCTTGGCAGGGGCAATGGCTGCGGTGACCTTGGGCCTGATTCCGGTGACCGCCGCGTTTTTCGGGGCGGCCGTGCTTACGGCTCTCCTCGGGGTATTGACCCTCAAGGAAGCCTATGACGCGCTCGATCTCCCGATCCTGGTCTTGCTGGCCTGCATGATCCCGGTCAGCGATGCCATCAACCAGACCGGGGGAGCCGACCTGATGGCCGGCGGCCTTGCCGTGCTGGCCGGCAAGTTGCCGCCCGCGGGCGCCGTGTCGATGGTGTTGGTGGCAGCGATGGCCGTGACGCCGTTCCTCAACAACGCCGCCACCGTTCTCATCATGGCGCCGGTGGGCGCCAGTCTTGCCCGGAAGCTGGGGTTGAACCCCGATCCCTTCCTGATGGCCGTCGCCGTCGGTGCCGCCTGTGATTTCCTGACGCCCATCGGCCACCAGTGCAACACGCTGGTCATGGGACCGGGCGGCTACCGCTTCGGCGACTACTGGAAGCTGGGGCTGCCTCTCTCGATCATCGTCGTGATCGTCGGGTCCGTTCTGATCCCGCTGTTCTGGCCCCTGACTTCAGGCTAGGCGAACTCCACCGCCATGGTGGCGAAGTGGGCAACGGCGCCCGCCAGCGGCCAACGTTGGAACGGCCCTCATCCTGGCTGCAAGGCGGCTGACGGCGTGGCGGCGAGGCGCGTCTGCGCTCCCAGTCGCCGCTTCAGAACTGCCAAGACGTATTCGTCGCGTTGGGCCGAGCCGTCGCGTTTGTAGAGTGCCATGCGTCCAAGTCCTCAAGACTTGGGGCGAAAGCCGGGAAATCACCCCCAGTCCCCCCCCAGTTGCTTCAGGCTCTCGGACAAATCCTCTTCGATCCGGAATTCCTCGGCCGCGTCGCCAACCAGCGTCATCGCCCCAGGTCCTTGGCATCAAAGGAAAATTCTCACTCCCACTCGATGGTGCCCGGCGGCTTGGACGTAATGTCGTAGGTCACGCGGTTGATGCCCTTGACCTCGTTGATGATGGGAGATTCCAGCGCACAAACCGCAGAACGCCTAGCATTTCCGCCGTTCCTAGAGACAGGAGGAGCCTAAAATCGCCCCTCGGCGACAGGGGAGTCACCACAAAATCCACCACAGTCCCCCACTCACCTCAGTGAGGCTGTTTAAGCAGGCACGGGTTAATGACGCGAAAACAGTCTACCCCAGAAACCCACCGGCCGTTCGGCCGTGGGCGACGGCAATAGTCGCTGAATTTCCGCCCGAAGTGCTGATAGCTCGCCCTCCATCCGCCGGCGATCCTCAGCCTCACGTTCCGCGCGCGCCTCAGCCTTCGCCAACTGATCCTTCAGCAACGCGATCAGCTCGCCTTCGGCTGAAATGGCAGGCGGTTGGCCGGTTGTCGTGTCGCGGGCGTCCGGATCGGTCGCGTCGTCGACTTTGCCTTTCTGAAGCATCCGGTGGTCGCCAAAGACACGCGCCAGCTCAGCAATGCTGATAAGGACCTGTCAGCCGACGCGACTGACTTCGGTTTCGGCGATCTGGCCCTTCTCGATTTTGCGCTGAATGGTGCGCACGGACACCTGAAACGCCTTGGCGGCATCCGTCAGGTTCACGCGGGCGACAGTGTTGGACATAGTGTGTCAGAGTTAAGAAATGAAGCGCGACAATATGGCGCATTCATATAGATTCTGCCTTTTGCCGGTGCATTTTTCAATGTGACGCGACACATTTTGTCTTGAAGGTTTTTCACATTCTATTGAAATAAGCAGAAGCAACTGCTAATATAATGGCGAACGATACCCCATGAATGGGAAACCCGCCTCAGGGCAAACGAAAAACACACCCGCTTCGAATAAGGTGTGTTTTTTGGTTCTACAGCCCAAGGGCAATTTTCAGCACCTCGATTAGTGCTGCGGCGAGAATTGCTAGCGCCAAGTCATGAACAATACCCATGGCAGGGTGTAACCCGGCTCATTTTAGTGAGCGGGAGCGCAGGTTAATTTCCCGCTACCCGCCCCAACAGGGCAGGATTCAGGGGCTTTCACCCTTTCCACCGCCACGAAGGCGGCTGCCGACATTATATTTATTTGGCTTCAATAAGCAAATTTTCGGAAATCAGAGAAAATGTCGCGCAAAAATTTGACTTTTTTAAATCAAAAGAATATAATGTTAACGTCACTTGATTTCTGCACAATTCTTTGTTGGCCCGCTAAACGACAGGGATTTGTGCAGAATATAAGCTTTTGTGGTTATTTTGCACGGCATCAAGTGAATGACACCTTTCTGTTTAGCGGCAGAATGGTGTTTTTTTATGTTTTCGGCCCACCGAAGATATGAAAAAGCATCATGCTTTGGGTTTAGGCGCTACGAGTATGCCTGTTGAGGCGTAGGATCAAAGCCAAGCGGTTCGGGAGGTACGGCACCCATTTGAAGACCGTATGCCGCTCAGTATCACAGGATTTGTGACGGGAACTCAGGCTCATTATACGGTGTTGCCCCGCAAATTAACTGTCATCCGCAATCTTAGTTCGTTCTCCAACGTGATCTAGACACAGACGAGGACACAGGAACTACCAGGGCGACTGCCCTGGCCTAGCTTCTTAAACGATGCCCAATGGCGTCTTTTAAAAGATTTGGGAGAGTGCGGAGAGGGTAATTTGCTCTAAAAATCTAGGTCTATAACCGGTGTTGCCCTTTGGGCTTTTCTGACACTGACAGTTATAGAATCATCTAGAGAGAATAGGGACTTTCTAAACGGAAAATATTGTTGAATGGCTTCCGTCTGCGGTTATCCAGCCATTGCCAAAATCTTCCTTCACGGCTGATTGCAGATTAAACGCCACCAGCGGCAGGAAATCGGCGAAGTCCGGAAGCTGAAGCAGGCGCTTTCGGGTGCTGTCCAGGGTGGTTTGGTTCTCATGCACCGACAGAATGAAGTTCGGGCTTGGGTGCTGGTATTTCGCCGCGAACAGCCCCTTGGAAACCGCCGTGATGTGCCGGTTGAGCTGTTCCGTGATCTTGGCGCTTTCCCAATTGTTATGGATTTCCACCACGCACAGGCGCCGCTTTTCGCCGATCTGAACCCGAAACACGCCATCGGCGATGATGTTCAGGGTTTCCGTGCGAACCTGGGTCTTGGCCGTCAACGGCCTGCCGCTGCGCTGCGCGCCGATCTTCTCGAAATAGGCGTCCACGAATTCGACCTGGCTGCCGGTGGCCGAGGCCCATTTGCGCAGGGCAATGTGGAAGTCCACGAAGGCGAGGCGGTGGAAATAATCGTGGGTGAACTGGATGCCGCCCACCGGGAAGCGGATGGCCTCGGGATCGAGGCGCAAATGCTCAGCCAGGATGCCGGCGCCGCGTTGGGTGAGAGCGTAAACGCGTGACAGAGCCCCTTTGGTGGGGTGGGTCGGAAACTGCACGTAGCGCACCAGCGGCCGGCTTTTGCTCAGCAAACGCGGCAACACCCGGTCGCGGATGTTCTTGGCGCTGGACAGCACGCCAATGTCGGCGAGCTGCTGCGCGGTCAGGTATTGATAGGTCGCCAAAGCTTCCAAGGCGGCAAAGCCGCTCTCTTGGATGACTTCGAAGCTGTCTTTGGTCATGGTCGAGGGATTACAGGTCGATAGGTTGCGGGAGGCGGCGCCGCTTCGGCTCGCTGGAAGGGATTTCCAGGCCGCTGGGGGCGTTTTCCGGGGTGAGCGGGCGGTAATAGCGGGCAAGCTGTCCCTTGATCGTCTCAGCCCATTTATCGGCCCTCATGCCGTTGCGTTTGCCCAACAGGTGCGCCGGCATCTTCGCCTTCACGCTCGGGCGGTTGCCGGCCTTGATGTGGAACTCGCCTGTCTCCAGGCCTTGCAGCTCCTCCAGGTTGGCGCCCGTTTCCTTGGCGATGGCCGACAGGGTAGCGAGGGCGTTCTTGCCGGTCATTTTGACGGCGGTGTTGGAAAGCACGATGGCCTTGAGCTGAGCGCCCATGTTCTGGCCGAGAATTTGACTGGCGAGGGTGGCGAACAGCTTGTATTTCCGCGCCTCGGTCAGGATTTTCTCGATGCTGTCAGAAATGTAGAGCTGACACTCGTCCACGAACAGGTGGATGGGCACCCGTTTGTGTTCGTCGATGCGGGCGCGCTGGATGGCGAAGCTCTGAAGCTTGGCGATGATGAAGCGGCCGATGGTTTCGCTGGTATCGTCGCCGATGGTGCCGCGCGAGAGGTTGAAGACGATCAGCGCCCGCCGATTGATGGCTTCCTCCAGGTCGAAGGTGCTGGGGCCGGCGAGGAAATGCAGAAACACCTGCGAGTTCAGCAGGCTTTGAATTTTGGTGCGCAGGCTCTGCTTGGTGGGGCCGTAGGCGTCCTTGCCGAAATCCACCGCCAGGAAATGGCGCTGGGCGGGGTTGGGGAGCATGCGCTGCGCGAAGTGCAGCAGGTCGGCGTTCTCGTCGTCGTCCATGAACCGCATCAGGTCCAGGATGGTGGACCCGTCCCGCAACAGCAGCGTGGCGATGCACGGCTTCAGCACCGTCTCCATCTGGAGCGTGAAGCCGGTATCCATGATCTCGCGGAACACGGAAACAAGCTCCTGTGTCGCGACATCCACCGCCATGGGCGAGCGGTCCTTGATCTCGAAGGGATTGAACACGGGCGTGTGCTGGGGCGACAGCGCCGGGTCGATATAGACCAGTCGGCCGTTTTCCGCGTTCTCCCGGAACCGCGCTACCTGTTCGGCGAAATCGCCATGGGGATCGAGAACGACGACAGCGGCCGAGGTGTCGCGCGTCAGGTAGTGGTGAATGATGACCTTGATGGCTTCGGTCTTGCCGCTACCACTACCGCCGCTGATGTAGGTGTGTCGCCGCCGGTCGTCCTCCCGGATGGGCAGGCGATGGGCTTTCAAAAAAAAAGCCGCTTCGTTGCGCGGTAAGGCGCTTTGGCAATACCGGACATACCCCGGAACATCCGGGCTAAAGCGCGATATCACCAGTTTTTGGAGGCGCGTTTCTTGGGCATAGGTTGAGAGTTGTTCATGATAAAGAGCCTTCGCCTTGGCGAGCCGGTAAGCCCGCCACGCCATTTCTTCCTTGGCGCTGGCGAAGGCGGGAGGGTCGGAAAACAGCCCCGGGTCAGTGGGGGTGGGTTCTTCCGGCTTCTGGTAGCTGGCCTGAAACCGCCGTTTGAAGCTTTCCAGGCTGTCCATTTTGCCGGTCTGCCGGGCCATGTTCTCGAACAGGTGGCGCGACAGGTCGGGGTTGTCGGCAAGGGCAAAGGCGCCGCCATCGATGGGCGGCGGCTCCTCGTCCAGAGAACCGACGATCTCCGTCAGGATGCGGCGTAATTCGGCCATGTCCGAATGTGTCATGCGCGACCTATCACCGGGGCGTTAGATGCGGCTTCTGCTGCGGTTTCGGAAAGTCGGAATATCTTTTGAAACTAAGGACGTAATGCGTCAAACGCAATTAGATTAATCCTCCTCTCCACCCTTCTCCCAAGATGTCTCAGTCCGTCCGTGCCGTGCGCGCCTCCGCCGCCTTCATCGGCTTCGGCTTGCCCGTCCCGTTCAGCCTGTTCCATCTTGCTCGCTAGGGCCCGTCGTCGGGTTGCAGGGGCTCCGCCCCCACACCCCCGGCACAGCGAGGGGAAAGGGACGGATGGATCGGCGGGATTGGGATTGTGTTGGGGGATGGCGTTTTGCCGTGAGTATTTTAGCAAAACGAAATATTTCCCGCTAGGCGTTCTCCTCGGATTCGAATTTCCGCCAGAGCTGCAACAACTCGTCCTCGCCCATATCCAGGCCGGATGTTGCCCGCCATTCCCGAGCCTGAAGCCACAGGACGAAATCCAAGATTTTCTGTTCGGCGTATTTGCCGACATCCACCTTGGCACTGTGGGCCGTCGCCTCCATGGCGCGGCCATGGTCGGCGGCGGCACGGCTTTCCGAGAGGTGCGCCATGGTCGCCTCATGCCGGTGATTTGCCGCCTGCTGAGCCCCTGAAAGCTGCCCGGCGATGATTGCCATGGCCCGCTCATGCTCGCGTTGCCGTGCGGCCTCCTGATGGGCGAGTTTGGTTTGCACAATGTCCGTCAGCCGGCCCAGCAGGTTTTCCGTCATGGCAGCACCCTGCCGCATCTCCTCGTCCAGGATGGTGTTGAGCGTCTGACCGAAACTTTCATGCTGGCGAGCGACCGAACCGGCAAACAGGTCGGTCAACGCGGTCGCGGCTCGGATCGGAGCGGCCTCGATCTCGATGCGCGCCAGTTCGACGCTGGTCTGATGGTCCTCGGCGAGCGCCCGCATGCGTTCTGCCTCCCTGGCTTGCTCGTGCTCCAGCGCCAGCCGGTGCTTTTCCCCCTCAAGCCGCAGGCGCTCTTCGTATTCCATGGCGTCAGCCCTCCAGCAAGCGAGATATCGCCGAGAGGATGTGCCCCATGCGCGCATTGTTGTGCGCCTGGGCGAAGCGGATTTGTTCCAGGATGCTGGCGTGGTGCTTTCGCTCCATGTCTACAAACCCCGCGCGCAACTCCTCCTGCTGCCGTTGCAACGCAAGCTGCCGCGCGTCCTGCCGGGCCTGGGCCTCGTCACGCAAAATCTGCTGATGCTGTGCCTGCATCAGCTCGTGCAATTTGTCGGTGAAGTAGTCTTGCGCGATGGTGTTGAGCGCAACCATCAATCCCGCCGTATAGGGATCGTCATAGTTGGCCTTCGCCGCCGACTGAAAGCCCTGCTGCATGGCTTCGGTGGCGGCAATCATGGCGTCGAGGTGAGAAATGCCAAGCTCCTGCTGCCGGGCCTTGGCATCGCGGAAAATATCGACGTCGAATTTCTTCCTATTTTGGCCCCACTGCGCCGAGGCGTCCTGGCTGCCGCGCTGGTACTCGACCGCCTTTTGCTGCTGCGCCTGCTTGGCAGCAACCGCACCCCGAAGCTGCGCGATTTCCCGCAGGATGTCGCCATGTGGGCCGCTGAAGTCGCCCGGAACGGCCGGGAGGTTGTCACCGGCCATGGCCTTAGCCCCCGTCCCGCAACTGCCGCTCCAGACCGGCTTTCACCTGGAGGAGTTCACGGCGTTCGGCATCTTCGCGGAGCTTCCGCGCGTTCTCCTCGGCAATCTGGCGCTTTTTGGCGTCCTTCTGTTCGGCAACAACCGTCTGGATAACTCCCCACGCGAGGCCTGCCACCAGCAGAGCGACAGCAAGCCCCGCCATCGCTTCCGCCTGCGGTAGCCATTCGCTTTGGAGGAGGTGGCGCTTGTCCCGGATGAAATACCAGTCCAGCGACAGAGTGGGGATGATGAGGAAAACAGCGGGGGACCAAAGCGCCAACTTCCACCGCCCGGCCTTGTCTTCCAGACCGAGAGCGGCGGCAATCTTGAATGGCACCAGTGACAGCAGAACGGACCCAACCAAGGCGAACAGCGCAAACAGCCACTCGCTATGGAGCGACATTTTCCAAAGAAGGTCTGCGTAGCTGAACCAGATTGTTTTGGTGACTGCCGCGATCATAGGACCCTTACCCGCACCTGTGTCGTGACCGCCAGCAGCATACCACGGCCATCCGAAGTTGGGAGTCCTTGCGCTGGCGCTACCTTTTGTTCAATGCGTCCTCGCTGTCGCCGATCCGCGCATACAGCATGCTGTAAGAGACATTCTGGCGCCCCAGATTGGCAACCATAAGCATACTTTGTTCCTATTTATAAACCTCTTCAGTGGTGCAAATCTCATGTCCCATGCTGCAGCGCGTTTGGCGCGCCATGGATCGCGCTCGAATGCCACAAAACTTCAGCAAAATACCATGGCCGCGTATTTGCGGCGCAGCATAGACGAAATGTGATCACACCAAGGACTTCATTTAAAAGCATGGTAGGTGACAAATGATAACATCTGTCATTCGCACTGTCTTGCCGTGGATCTTGCGCATAGCCGCCCCCAAGAAACATGCACGGATGCTTGGCCAAGCCCTAGGCATTTCTGCATTTTTCACCCTTTCAACGCATGCAGATGCGCTTGCCAGAGACAACCGGACACACTGGGATTTCACACGGCCAGCTAATTTTTACAAATTGGACGCCAGTAAAAATAAGAAAATATGCGGGAGCGTTCTTCGCGCCCTAAATACACCAGCTAATGCGAAAAACGTCAGAGACGAAATGTGGATGATAAGACATTCACGCGTACTCCTATCAAACCCCCTTGAAATTAACTGGAACAGCATAGATACCCATGATGATGAACACGTCACAGAAGAGTCTAACATTAACATTCAAGGGAACAATTTGTTGGTGCGTAGAGACACAGGCTATCTCGGCGGACTACCCTCACAATCCATTAGTTTCGCAGGTGAAGACGCCAGTTATGACCAGCTTAGAACCATGATTCAACGCGAGCTCTCATGTTTCGGAGCCTGCAGTCAAACAATAATTATCCTGGATAACAAGGCATTAATTGCAGCGGTAAAGAACTACGATCGGAAGGCAAGGGTAAAAGTTGCCTCACTGCCCAACCTTAAAATTTTATGTAATTTCTCGGCAAAGCGCCGCTTTAATACCATACAATATTGAAGGAGTTCATCATGTCAATTTCCGGCCTGCATAATAATTGGGAGCATGGGAGCTACCGAGAAGACAGAAATTACTTTCTCAAAAAAAGAGAGAACCCTGACCTGATGACCGACCAAGCCGGAGGATCGGAGTACGTCCACATTGCAGGTGGCAATTCCACAAGTGCTAATCCCACAATTGGTTATGGATTTGATTTTACAGAAAACAGCTTTGACAGCGTTAGAATGGGCATTCTCCATGCTCTAGGACTCAATGCAGATATGTCGATTGAACAGGTCCGTCGCTCAGGTCGGGCGGACCTGGCTGACGCGCTTGAGGAAATTCGCAAATGGAAATATCAGGAAAAAATTCGCGGTAAATTAGTAATCTCCACTCAAACCCTGATTAATGATCTTGGCGCGGGAGGAGGGAGGCTAGCGCAGGCCATCAAAATGACCGATCAAAAAGCAACTAGATTGCTTGACGCCATACTTGATGGCGGGCCATGGCCACATAGTCGAGAGGATCTATTATCGCGAAGAATTGGGATTAATCTCCCGCAATCTCGTGAACGAGTCGCTCTCGTGTCGCTGTTCTTCAACGGCGGCAATGCAGTTGTTGGTCCAGGTCTGGTTGCTGCCTTAAAAATAGCCGACCCGCTGAAGTCCAGGTCAGAATCTTGGTGTCAAATCAGGTTTGTCCACGACAATAAGCTCACTTTAAGAAGAAATAAAGAATCTGACACTTTCGGCTTTGTGCCGACCGGTGCGGATGCACTTATTACCGCCAAGTGCCTATCTCACGTATTCAATGGGAAATTCTCCGGTGGCGACCTTTCCAGCAAGAGAATTTACGATTCCATTTACGGCAGGGCCGGCGCAACCAGGGTAACAGAGGGTTTGTCGCAATATTTGCAAACCGTCCAAAACAAATACACCCAAGGTGCCACTCTAGCGGCTGTGCTGGTCGATGACGATGGTCATAGTGGCGTTGTGAAAATGGAAAATTCTAGAAAATTTGGAAGTGGCAGCATTCTTATAATGGCTGAGGATGGAAATGATGAAATTTCATATTATGTAGGCCGCAACAATTATATCGATGGGGGTGATGGCATCGATGTTGTAAGCTATAAAACTGCAAAGAATATAAGCATCGATACGAGCGGACTTTTAGGCTCGAATCCACATCTGATCGTTAAGCATGACAAGGTTCAGGATAACCTCACCAACGTCGAAAAGATCGTCACAACCAACAAGGCAGAAGTTTTTCATCTGCGAGGCCTGAATACAGACCAACCCGGGAAGGTCGGCTTTGACACTGCTGGCGGTACAGATGTCATTTGGTGCGGAGATGGCCGATATACCGTCAATGGCGGCGATCAAAATGATTTGTATATTATAGAAAGCAATGCAACCAATACAGAAATAGAGTTCGAATTCTCCGGGAACTTCGGGCGCGACGTGATTAGATCTGGATTAGGCCTATATGATTTGCAGTGCATCAATAATGTCAAATTTGCCGATTTGAACCGCGGTGACGTCAATGTAATAGCGTACGGAGAGGAACTTTATGGCTCTGGAGATGTTGGATATGGAGCGGTCGTGATAGATGCTGGCTCGAATAGTGTTGCGACAAGTTTTGGCGAAAATATAAATAACATCATATTTGCAGATGGCTCGTCGTTCACACTTAGTGAAATTGCAGAAAGTGCCGACATAAAGCACATACTGCACTGGAGCCTTTCGAATGGTGTCAACGAAGCCGAAGTTGCAAGAATCGACAGAGATATGCAGAAGTATTATAATGCATCGCACCTTGTGGATTCGGTCAAGACAAAGACTGGCGGCCATGCATTCGCAGCGATGTCTGCGGACTCGAGCAGCATATCCGCGCTAAACCCGGCGGGCCAAAACTGGATAGCGGCCACTTAAGGTGGCATTTCGCCCACGTGTACTGATGGCTTGGGAGTTGGGGGCGGGCCGAGGGCACTTGTCCCGCCTTGTCCCGCTCGCCAAGGAGCTGGAAAACCGGGGCGCCGGCGTAGTTCTGGCGGTTCGGGATGTACCTGGGGCACGCGAAGAACTGCAGAACGGGGCGTTAGGTGACGGTGAACATCAAATCGCCGTGATCCAGGCCCCCCTTGTACAGCCGAAAGCGTTGCCGCTCTCGAATATCGCACCGTCGTTAGCTCATGCGCTGTGTCGGTTCGGCTACGCTGATCCCGACGCTCTATTCCCTGCCGTAAAGGCATGGCACTCATTGGTGCGACGCCTCAACCCGTCGCTGGTGGTGCTCGACAGCGCCCCCACGGCGGGTTTGGTTTGTCGCGGCAGGTTTCCGACAGTGAGTGTGGGAAACGGCTGGACATTGCCGCCCTCAGGACCTTTGCCGCCACTTGTTCACAACGGCGATCCCGCCGAGCCTGAACAAGCAATCCTTTCAGCCGTGGCCCTGATGACTTCGAACAATGGCTTCCGCCAACCGCATTCGCTGAGCGATCTGATGCGTGGTGACGAAAGCCTGATATATACGCTCCCGGAGCTTGACCCCTATCGACCCTGGCGGGATTCGCCGGTTTTTCGCCCCTATAATGTGCCGCTAGTGAAAACCTCAGCCGCTTCTCGACATGAAATATTCGTCTATCTGCCCGCGCATCATCCCAGTGCGTCACAGGTAGTCGGGTGCTTATCGACGACCAAAATTCCCGCACGGGTTTGGTGTGGAGGCCTTGCTAGCCTTGCCGTTGTGAAGAATGTCAAACTCCTCTCGCAGCCTGCCGATATGTCCGATGCGCTTCAGCGGTCAAAATTGATCATCCACCATGGCGGTCTTGGAACGGCAGCAGCGGCACTCATGGCCGGGGTGCCGCAAATCTCAATCCCTATCCACCTTGAGCACAAGCTTACGTCAAAAAGCATAATTGCTCTGGGGGTTGGCGGCGTAATGCCTTCCCTGCAATTCGACATCCAAAGTCTGCGTCAATTGATTTTGGCGTTCTTAACGCCAGAACTTACCGCACGTGCCCTCGCCGTCGCGCAGATTGCTCGAACTTGTCCGGACGGCAATGGGGTGGGTGGGCTTGCAGACAGATGCGTAAGCGTTATGACAAGGCGGTAATTTCTGATCTACCTCCGACAGAACTCCGGGCGTCAGATGCTATATCTATTTGCGCTCATTGAGTGCCTTATCGAGCTCGCTGTCGCCGATCCGCGCATATTGCATGCTGTAGGAGGCGTTGCGGTGCCCAAGCTGGCGCTGTACGGCGGCAACGTTGCCCGTGGCATCCATGATGTGCTTGCCCATGGCATGGCGGGCACTGTGCGGGGTTTTGCCCACTACGCCGGCTTGCCGGCAGACTGCATTCCAGATGTCGTTCACCATGCGAGCGGAAAGCCGCCCGGTGGAATTGTGGGCGACACTGGTCGGGAGGAACGCGGCCGGGCTATCTCCATAGTGTTCCGCATCCTTGGGCCGCTCGTGGCTGAGGTAATCGCGGATGGCGGATAGCCCCTCCTTTGAGATTTTATAGCGGTGCCGCACCCCGCCTTTCTCCTCGACGGTGATTGCCGAGCCGGCAAAGTCGATATCGGCGAGGTTAATGGCGACGACGGCCGCGCGGCGCATGCCGGTTTCCAGCAACGTATAGACGATGGCACGGTTTCGCCATGGGCGCGCCCATGCACTTGCCGGCCGCTGTGCCCCGCGAAAGCGGCTCCGATCCTTCCGCACGTCGCTTTGGTGCAGTAAGTCGGCGGCATCCAAAATGCGCGCCCGCTCCTGGGCTGTTACCGCCCGTTCGACATCCAGGGGCAAGGACACGGGAATTTGCCGGATGTCGGCCATAGGATTGCCGAGAGCAAAGGGTGCGAGGTTGTGAACCCATTTGGCAAAGGTCTTGGCCGTGGCAATAACACGATTGACCGACTTGTCTTGCCAACGTCGGACACCGGGCGCGCGTTCGGCCTTGCGCAGCGCGTCCACAAACGCCTTGGACGCGCGAGGCGTCCAGGCGTCCCGCCTGTCGCTGCCGCTGAATTGCATGAGGAAGACGATCAGGTGCCCCAGGTCGCGGGCCTGGGCTTTTCGCGAGGCGGGGGCCGTTGTACAACCGTGCTGGAAGAAGGCCCGCGCCCATTCGCTCAACGTATCCGCCGGCCCGCCAATGGATGGAATAGGGGCAGGGAAATTGTTACGTGAGGCGAGTTGTAGGGTTCAGAGGGTTGGTTTTGGCATAGAAAATGGTTGATTAAGTAATGACTGACTTCACATAAGGTATCTTATGTGAGATCAATTACTTTAAGAAATCAGGGCCACGACAAAGCGTGTCGCCCTGGCCCTACACCACTGGTGCATCTTGCCGGGTCTTCATGATTGCAAGCACAATAATAATAACAAATAACATCGTCAATGTAAATACTACATTACATCTCCCCTAGTTTTGACATAACTTTTGCATATCCTCCGCGCCACCGATAGTCACGGCACAAATTATTATTCATATGCATTATTGCCGACATGGCCTTTCTTTTATCCGTTTCAAGGAGACTTCCAAACTCCTTTCTCGCATCGCCTGAAGTTGAGCAATAAACGTATTTGAGCCAATTATCCATGTCCCAAGGAGAGACTTTAATCCCTAGAGAGTACCAAGCCGCTGCCAGAGCATGATCTCCCTCAACATCCCCCCTCTCCTCAAACCACTTCGGCGAAATCGCCATGCAGACCTCGCGATCATGTTGTATCGCGCGCTCCAGCCACCCATCGATTGCGTCGCGAAGTTTGGGACGGGAGGTCCTCACGCGTGATAATATTGATGCATGCAATTTCAACTCATCGCACACAGATATACTTGAAACACATCCGAGCTCCCCCATGATCAAATCAGCAATTCTTTCTTTTTCCTTATCATTTCTAACCGCAATAAACTCCACGCACCTCAAGAAGCTATCAATATACTTTCTATCAATCACAGAGCCTTGCGACATGGAAAATAATTTTTCGGCCCTAGAAAGGATATAGTCCGACCGGAGAATGCTGCGCTTTAACAGCTTACCAAACTCAAATATCTCCCACCCCAAACAATCCAGATGTGCATATATAACAGAAATAAGATCGCTAGCCTCTTCAATTAAATTGACCACACCCCTCCTTTCACGATACAAGAGCGATTCGTCAATTTTCAACATCGTGACAAGGTGATGTACTGCTTCATGAATTGCTTCAAGCGCGCCCCCACTTGGTATGGTGCACCAAGTCTCGTTGCCGCTGTAAAGAAATGCCACTTTTGCCTTTGCCGCCAACAAATGCATCTCGATGCGTTTTTGAGGCGCCAGCGAATCAACTTCGTCACAATATTTTTTGCGAAGCGGCATTATCCATACGTCAGATGCGTTGACTAGAACACCCCGCCCTTCCAGCCGTTTAAACATCGCCCCAACATCGCTAACGCGGGGGAGCGCCTGAGCCGCTTCCAAAAATGAGAATCCAAATCTAAAAATAGAAAGCTGCCAAATGAAAGATCTGTCCGCACAAATATTATCTAATACCGCATCATTATCGCTATTGCTCTCATAGTCCGACACAACGACAAATCGCGATGTAAGTATACCATTGCCTGCGCGACAGGTCAAAACGCCCACCGCAGAACCAATGTTAGATAATATTGAAATTATATTTCTCCACCTTTGATGTTCCACGCTGTCGGTCAGGGCATCACAACGATATAGATCGATTATGTGTCGAGGGAGAATAAGTACGAACACATCGGGAGCGCGAAATGCTGGCGCACCAGGCAAAAATTCACCTTGTCTGAAAATGTTTTTTGCCACCTCGATCTTTTTGTCGATATTTGCAGCACATGTTATCCTATCCAAAAGATGCCACGGCGCGCCACAAACTTCGGATAAGATGCCGAGCAATTGATTTTCGCTTTCGCTCTCGACAACCCGTATATATGCAACAGAAAGACTTGGCGCAGTTTCCTGCAGAGAATTCCGGACCTCTCCATTAATATAATTAAATAGTCCCACCACGCCCCTTATATCAACTCCATCCAATACCAATAATTTCTCACTACGGCCTTTAATTTCTGCTAAAGCCGCACTTAGATAGATCGACCAATCTCCAGACGCCGCGAATTTTAAAATGTCGTAGCAACGTACAAATTTCATTTTCCGCCATTGCCGGCGAAAAGCGTAATCGGCCGCACGAGAGAGGGTGTCGCAAAACACTACATTATCGCAATTAACGCCATAGGCAGACGGCGGCAGCAGCACCGATTCAAATAGTTTTGCCGAATTCACCCAAGCTAATTTTTCGTTAATTCCAGCGACACCGATTATTATTCTATCCTGAGAGAGGTTTTCATCATCAATAATACCGCTTGAAACTGACGCCAGTGGGTAGTGAAGGCCATTAATTTTTGAAAAAATGCCTAAGGCCAGAGGAAGCTCTGCACTTCGTCCCTCAACTTGAAAGGAGATCTGCTCCCCCATTTCCACCGTAGAGAATTCTTGTAAAATCGCTTCAACTGGAGCCGTGTCGATTGAGACACCTCTTTCAATAAAAATGTTCCTATTAAAGTTATCATCTTCCAGCAGAGTTAAGTCCCGTGCGGCTCGGAGAGCTATGTCAACACTTTTTTGCCACTTCAGGCTAATAAAATTCCTTTTTACTTCCGCTTCACCGGTACCCACCTCAGATTTATTGGGCATGATTAATAAAGGAAGGGAAATCCCACTTACACTCGCTGCACTCCCCTCAACCACAAGAAGTGGCCAGAAAAAAATAGAGTCAAGAATAAATGGATAGACTTTTTCCCAACCAATTATATATTCTCCATTTTTCTTGGACTCGTAAAACTTAGAATTCACCAATGATAATGCGTGAATTTTTTTATATGCGTCTCCAGGATATTCTCTAAATATAGAGAGAGAAGTAGCAAGGGCATTTATAAAGGCACTTCTTGTGGCAGGGAAACGCCTCGGCCGAGACTTTCCCTCGCACAGCCAGTACTCTAGGTGAATGATGTCATCAATAGTCGCATGCGAATTAATAACATATGTTGATATTATTTTCGATATCCTTTCTCTCGACCGCACTCTTGAGCCTTCATCCCTCATTTTCTCAAGGTGATCTTTTGCGTTTTTCCGCAAATGCTGTAACCTATCTGGAATATTGTTCAGTCCGGACAGTGCGGCGAGAGCATATGCGGAAAGAGACGGGACGCCACGCCGGCCTTTTCCACTGCTTTTGTCTTTTAGATACCGATATTTAGACTGTAACCAATCGGCTGCAATCCAGTATTCAACGCTATCATCCTGGAAATTATTCATAATCCACGCCGCAATTGCCGTTGCGTGCGCGAATTTCCAAGACTTAAACTCTGTGAACATTTCACAATCCTATATGAATTTCGGGCCACGCTCTAATAGTTCAGAGACAAAATCCCTGTAAGGAAGGTTTACGCACAATACTGAATCGCGCCCATATTTTTCGAGTTTGATTTCCCTGTTATTTATTATAAGAATCTTCCAATCATCATCAAACACTCCTTCGAGGATGCATTTATCGTCTATTTTCTTTACAGAATAATGCCTTCCGTTTGCAGAGAACCTGCGCACAATTTTTCGTATTTTTTCTGTACCATCATTTTTATCGGAAGCCGCCAAACACGCAGGTTGGTTGCTAACCATTCGAGCGTACAACCCACAATCAATGTACGCTTTGGCAAAATTTGCCACAGATCGAATGGCCGTCTGAACGAGAGGAAAATCAACATTGTCCAGATAAATCTCATCATTACTAAATTTAACGCTATATATCTTCATCAAATTACGAAAAGCATGCTCATCAACGTTTATTCCGCACGCATAAGCTTCACGAGCAGCAACGCCTTGGTCCGAAACGACGGCATATCCATCACGTACAGAAATATGGACGATCACCAACGCTCCGGATGGAAACACGCATGATGTCCGTACGAAGACCCCATCACCCGCGTCAGAACAACGCGTCAAATCTAAAATCATATCGCAGATGTTTTTTGCATTTTCATTCATAGGAAATGCGCCTCTTTCTCGGAGACTGGCGAATGTATGGTTGCGATTATATTTGTTTTCTTAAAAAACCAGCGCATTACGTTATTCCAGTTCCACTCTTCATTGTTAGGCAGGGGAGGAAGAGGGCGAGCAAACCTCAGTATTTCCTCTTCAAAGAAGACTTCGTTGTTATCTTCCCACCTAAAGAAATGCGGCCCTGAAATTATACCTAAGTCAATCCCTGGTGGAGCTTTAGGCTTGGGTGGCAACTGAGGCCTGTTCTCGTGTTCAGCATTTCGCCATGTATTGACTATCCAAAATGTTTTAAACGGGCGAAAGTTTTTCCAATCCACTATGGAAAATGAAAACTCTTTGATATCACTTGAACTCCCACCCCTTGGAATTATCTCAACATATGTTAGATTAGATGAATTATTCTCAACATCCACAGGAAAGGTTCGAGAAATATATTTTGTATCCATGGCCCTTCCACTCCATGGGTAATTTTTTTTGAGATATTTTTTATCTTCCTTAAAAAAGTAATCAAGATAGTCCTTACTTATATTAGGCACCTTGCCCCCCTTCTGCTATTTAGGAGAGTATATTAAATTAAAATTTGTTTTTCAATCGCTCGCAGCAAGAGGACAAGGTTAGAAAGTATTCGCCCCCCTGTTCCCGATCCAAGGCTTGATCATGCGCTTTTTCGATAAATGCGCAGATTCAATGAGTTATGTGAGCCAGATCCAGATGTAAGCCGGGCAAAAGTCCGGGCACTCAGATGCGCAATTTTGCCGTCGCCCGTTGTGCGTCCTTCGAGACGGCCCCTGCGGAGCCTCCTCAGGATAGGGAGCCGTAGCGACCGGGGCGTCAGCCCCCGGCTTTCCTGCGGATGCAGGTGGTCATCATCAATCTTCGGTATGGTTTGGTGTGCGACACGTAACTGGACCAAAGCAAGCCCGCTCCAGCTTGGGATTGTCGTACATCCATGTAGCGGAAACTTTCCAAAAGTCATGGTGACACAAGCACTTAGCCGGCTTACGCTCGGCCCATGTTCAGCGCGCAAAGGACAATCCACCGTCCTTCCGCACGAAGGTGTAGGCATGAGCGAGATATTTAACCGTCAGGAAGCGGCCGAGTTCTTGCGAATTTCAGTGCGTCAGCTTGACCGCCTGAAGCTCCCTCGCTTCTATATTGGTCGATTGCCGCGCTACAGCCGGTCGGTCCTCATCGCCTTCATTGAAAGCAAGCTCACCGTCAGTCCCGCTATCGCCATTGAAAACGCCCGCACGGTCGGCCTCCCCACCGTCCTCAGCCGGCCCGGCAAGCGCGGCAGTGGGCGGGACTGGCTCCGCTCGCGGCTTGCCGCCCTCAAGTAGGTCTATGGCTGCGTCATAGGCATCTGGCGCCAAATGAGCATAGCGCATCGTCATCGTAATATTCGAGTGTCCCAGCAGCTTGGAGACGGTCAGCAGCGGTACGCCGCGCATGACCAAACGGCTGGCGAAGGTGTGGCGCAGGTCGTGAAGGTTCAGGTCTTCCAGCCCAACGCGTTTCCGGGCGGTGTCCCAGGTGCCGAACGGGTTATCGAAGGGCAGCGCCTTTCCGCACTTGGTGTCATCCTTTCCCAAACCCCCACGGCCCACCGGCCGATATAGAAACACCCGGCTTTCGCCCTCCGGGCATTCGGCCTTCAGACGCCGAAGCATGTCCTCGGTGCGAGTGGTGAGGGGAATGCCGCGCGGCTTGCCGCTCTTGGTATCCATGAAGCGCACGGCCGAGCGAGGCTTGCGATCCAGGTCCACCTCATTCCAGGTCAGGCGGGTTGCCTCACGCAGGCGAGCGCCGGTATCGATCAGGAACGTCACCAAGTCGCGCAGGTGCGGGGCGCAAACCGGTAGCAGCTTGGCCTCCTCATCCTCCGTTAGCCAGCGATAGCGCATGTTGTCGAGTGGGAGCAGCTTGATGGTCGGGACCACGGCCAGGGTACCCCATTCCGCCTTGGCGCGGTTGAGGATGGCCTTGATGGCGGCAAGGTAACGATTGACCGTTGCCGGGGCCAGCTTGGACGACAGCAGGCGGTCCTTGTATTCAGCGATCACGGGCGCGGTCAGTGCCTTCAGGGCGGTCTTCTCGCCCAAGCCCTCACGGATCAGGTTGAGGGCGTACAGGTCGCGCTTGGCGACCTCCTTGTTCCCGCGCGGAACGACGACAGCCTCATAATAGCGGTCGATGGCCTCGCCCAAGGTCATGTCAGGGACGTGGCCCATGAGGAGCTGATCGTGCAGCTCCTTGCGCCATTTACGCTCCAACTCCTCCGCATCCCGCTTGCGGGTGGTGCCACTGGAGCGTCGGAATCGCTGTCCCTGGAACTCGAAAACGATCTGCCAGACGTCCGATCCTGAGCGTTTGCTGACGGCCATTTGCTGCCTCGCCGGTGTGTAGTGGTCACCACAAAATCCACCACAGTCACGATAGCTCACCGGAATCTGGACAGCAAGAAGGCCCCGAAAGGGGCCTTCTGAAATACGCTAAGTGCTTGAAAAATCACTCCCACTCGATGGTGCCCGGCGGCTTCGAGGTGATGTCGTAGGTCACGCGGTTGATGCCCTTGACCTCGTTGATGATGCGGTTCGCCACGCGGCCGAGGAATTCCATGTCGAAGTGGTAGAAGTCGGCGGTCATGCCGTCGGTGGAGGTGACGGCGCGTAGCGCGCAGGCGTAGTCGTACGAGCGGGAATCGCCCATGACGCCGACGGTGCGCACCGGCAGCAGCACGGTGAAGGCCTGCCAGATGGCGTCGTAGAGGCCGGCGTTGCGGATTTCCTCGAGATAGATGGCGTCGGCCTTCTTGAGGATGTCCAGCTTTTCGCGGGTGATTTCCTGGCCGGGGATGCGGATGGCCAGGCCGGGGCCGGGGAACGGGTGACGGCCGACCATTTCGTCGGGCAGGCCCAATTCGCGGCCAAGGGCGCGGACTTCGTCCTTGAACAGCTCGCGTAGCGGCTCGACCAGCTTCATGTTCATGCGCTCGGGCAGGCCGCCCACGTTGTGGTGGCTCTTGATGGTGACGCTGGGGCCGCCGATCACGCTGACCGATTCGATGACGTCCGGGTACAGCGTGCCCTGGGCCAGGAAATCGGCGCCACCGATGCGCTTGGCCTCTTCCTCGAACACGTCGATGAACAGGGCGCCGATGGTCTTGCGCTTGGCCTCGGGGTCGGTCATGCCGGCCAGCTTGCCCAGGAACAGGTCGCTGGCGTCCTTGTGAACCAGATTGATGTTGAAGCGGTCGCGGAAGACGCTGACCACCTGTTCCGATTCGCCCAGGCGCATCAGGCCGTGGTCCACGTAGACACAGGTCAGCTGGTCGCCGATGGCTTCGTGGATCAGCGCGGCCACCACCGACGAATCCACGCCGCCCGACAGGCCGCAGATCACCCGGCCCTTGCCGACCTGGGCGCGGATCTTGTCGATGGCCTGGGCCTTGAAGGCGGCCATGGTCCAGTCGCCCTTGCAGCCGGCGACGTCGTGGGTGAAGTTCTTCAGCAACTGGGCGCCATGCGGAGTGTGCACCACCTCGGGGTGGAACTGCACGGCATAGAAGCGGCGGTCGTCATTGGCGATGGCGGCATAGGGCGCGCCCTCGGAGGTGCCGACCACACGGAAGCCTTCCGGCAGGCGGGTGACGCGGTCGCCGTGGCTCATCCACACCTGCTCGCGGCCGCCCTTGGCCCACACGCCATGGAACAGGGCGCAATCTTCCTTGATGTCCACATAGGCGCGGCCGAACTCGCGGTGGTCGCCCGGCTCGACCTTACCGCCCAACTGCTCGCACATGGTCTGTTGACCATAACAGATGCCCAGCACCGGCACGCCGAACGAGAACACCGCTTCCGGCGCGCGCGGGCTGCCCGCCTCGGTCACGCTGGACGGGCCGCCCGACAGGATGATCGCCCGGGGCGCGAACGCGGCCAGGGACTGGGGCGTCACCTTGTTGAACGGATGGATTTCGCAATAGACGCCACTTTCGCGCACACGGCGCGCGATCAGCTGGGTCACCTGGCTGCCGAAATCGATGATAAGGACGCGATCGGTCATGGAAAAAGGCCTTTGGCGGATGGGAAATACGCGCGTGGGCGGACTTTAGCGGCGGCGATGGCGCGGGGCAAGCATGGCCCGTGGATGGCAGGGGCGAATCCCCGCCGGCGCCATGATCAGCCCCAATGCTTGTCGGCGAACACGGCGACGAACAGCCCCAGCAGATAGGGGATCGAGGCGGCGAAATTCCACCCCGCCCAGCGCCGGGTCGGAACCGCCACCAGCCACAGGTTCAGCCCGATCAGCCCAACGCCCAGCACAGCGGCGACCAACGCATAGGCATGCCCCAGCAAGCCCAGGGCCCAGGGCGCCAGGCTTGATGCCGCCAGCGCCGCCGAATTGACGGTGATGGCCACGGCCGTGCGCCGCGGCCCCGCCACCACCGGCAGCATGGGCACGCCGGCGGCGCGGTAATCGTCGGCCAACAGGATCGCCAGCGCCCAGAAATGGCTGGGCGTCCACAGGAACAGCGTGATCGCCAGCAGAGTCGGCAGCGCCCATTGCGTCGGTTCTACCACGGCGGCGCCGGCCAGCACCGCGAAGCTGCCGGCGGCGCCGCCGAAAACGATGTTCCACCAGGTGCGCCGCTTCAGCCACACCGTGTAGACGACGGCGTAGACGAAGGCGCCCAGGAACAGGTGCAGCGCCACCACCCAGTTGAAGGCCGCCACCGCCACCGCCAGCCCCGCCGCCATCAACGCCGCCGCCAGCCACAGGGCCGCCCCGGGCCGGGTCCGGCCGGCCGCCAGCGGCCGGTTGCGGGTGCGCTGCATCAGGCGGTCGATGTCGCGGTCCCACACATGGTTGAACACCGCCGACGCCCCCGAGCCCAGCACCATGGCGGCGAACAGCAGCGCCACGCGCAAAGGCTCGACCCGCTCGGCCACGGCGGCATAGCCGGTGACGGCGGTCAGCGCGATCATCACGGCGATGCGCAGCTTCATCAGTTCCAGTGTCTGGCGCATGGTCATGGGCCGCCTCCGGTCACGCGGGCAGGTGATACAGCAGGACGTAGACGACGATGCCGGTGACGCTGACATACAGCCAGATCGGCAAGGTCCAGCGCGCCAGCCCGCGATGGTGCTGGAAACGCCCCGCCAGGCCGCGCCACACGGTCACCGCCACCATTGGGGCCACCAGCGCCGCCAGGGCGACGTGGCTGATCAGCAGGGTGTAATAGAACGGGCGCATCGCCGCGCCGCCCCGGAAGACGAAGATCGGATTGACCGCGTGGTGCGCCGCATAGGCCACCAGGAACAGCCCGCTGGCCGCCACCGCCGCCAGCATCAGCCGCCGGTGCAGGTCGCGCCGCCCGCTGCGGATCAGCACGAAGCCACACAGCATCAGCAACAGCGCGGTGCCGTTCAGCGCCGCCGTCAGATGGGGCAACAGCGCCGGCACGCTCACTGCCCGCCCCCCATCATCACCCCGAAGCGCATCAGGGTGGTGAAATACAAAGCGGCGGCCACCACCGCCAGCATCGCAAGCGTCAGCCTTTTCCGTGCCATGGTCGGATGTCCCCCTGCGGTTTAACGGCGGCGCCGCTGCCTTGGGCGCTAGGTGGGGTGATGACGGGGGACCGAAAAGAGGACCCAGACCCTTGGTCTACCGGCGCCCCGTGTCATTTTAGGGATGGACCAACGCGGCATTGAGCCAAGCCCCCTTCGCCCCCTAGGGTATTCGCAACGCGGCAGCCCATAAGCCGCCCCATCCCCAGGGTTCCGGAGGCTTCCATGATATCCACTCACGCTGATCCGGCGGCGGAGGCGCAGCCCCTCCCCCCGCTGCGACCGGTATCGCTCGACCGTTCGACCACCTGGCTCGAGCGCGGCTGGAACGACTTTGTCGCCCATCCCGGCATCGGCCTGGCCTATGGCAGCGTGTTCGCGCTGATGGGCTGGCTGCTGACCTTCGGCCTGGCGCAATTCGGCATGGGATCGCTGATCCTGCCGCTGGCCTCGGGCTTCATGCTGGTGGCGCCGTTCCTGGCGGTGGGACTGTACGAGGTGTCGCGCCGCCGCGAGGCGGGCGAGCCGGTGACGCTGGCCCATGCCGTCGGCGCGCTACGGCGCAACAGTCAGATGGCCGACATGGGGCTGGTGCTGCTGCTGGCCTTTTTCGTGTGGTTCCAACTGGCCATGATCATCTTCGCGCTGTTCTTCGGCGGCCGCCCGCCGGCGCTGGACGAGTTCTTTTCCCAGGTGGTGCTGGCGCCGCAGGGGCCGGCCTTCCTGATCACCGGCACGGTGGTGGGCGGCGTGGTGGCCGCCTTGGTGTTCGCCCTTTCCGTGGTGTCCATGCCCATGCTGCTGGAACGCGACGTTTCCGCCCTGACCGCCATGCGCACGTCGATCCGCGCGGTGTGGCTGAACCGCATGAACATGATCGGCTGGGCCGCCACCCTGGCGACGCTGGGGATCCTGGGCGTGTCGTTCCTGTTCGTCGGCCTGGCGGTGACGTTGCCTTTGGCCGCCCATGCGTCATGGCACGCCTACCGCGATTTGGTGTCCGCCACATAATCGCAATAAGAGCCATGGAGGGATCGGCTTCGCCAATTTCTTGGCGTGGCGCCGCCCGTAGGCTATATCAGCCCCATGGCTCCACCACCGCTTCTGTCGCTACGCGACGTTCGCCTGACCTTCGGCGGCAATCCGCTGTTCGAGGGCGTCACCACTTGGGTCGCCAAGGGCGACAAGACCTGTCTGGTCGGCCGTAACGGCTCGGGCAAATCCACGCTGCTGAAAGTGCTGGCCGGCGAGATCCTGCCGGATTCCGGCGAACGCTTCGTGCAGCCCGGCACCCGCATCGCCTATCTGCCGCAGGACCCGCTGCTGGACGGCGCCACCGTGGCCGATTACGTGGCCCAGGGCCTGCCCGAGGACGAACGCGACCAGATGTACCGCGTCGACACCGTGCTGGCGGCGGTGGGCGTGGACGGCGGCCGCGATCCCCGCCAGCTTTCCGGCGGCGAGGGCCGCCGCGCCGCCCTGGCCCGCGCCCTGGTGGGCGAACCCGACGCGCTGCTGCTGGACGAGCCCACCAACCATCTGGACCTGCCCACCATCCTGTGGCTGGAAGAGTGGCTGAAATCGTACCAGGGCGCCCTGGTGATGATCAGCCACGACCGCCGCTTCCTCGACACCGTCTCGCGCCAGACGCTGTGGCTGGAGCGCGGACTGGTGCGCCGGGCCGAGTTCGGCTTTGCCGGCTTCCCCGCCTGGCAAGAGGAAACCTATGCCGCCGAGGAAGCGGAACTGGCCCGCATGGACAACCTGCTGCGGCGCGAGCTGCACTGGCTGGCGCGCGGCGTCACCGCCCGGCGCAAGCGCAACATGGGCCGTCGCCGGGCGCTGGACGTGCTGCGCAGCGAACGCAGCCAACGCTTCGCCTCGAAGCTGGACAACGACCGCCGCGCCAATCTGGCCGCCGATGCCGGCGACATTTCGGGCCGGCTGGTGATCGAGGCCGAGAACCTGGACAAGAGCTATGGCGGCAAGATCATCGCCAAGGGCTTTTCCACCCGCATCCTGCGCGGCGACCGCGTCGGCCTGATCGGTCCCAACGGCGCCGGCAAGACCACCCTGCTGCGCATGCTGACCGGCGACCTTGCCCCCGATGGCGGCGTGGTCCGGCTGGGCACCAATCTGGAAGCGGCCTATTTCGACCAGCGCCGCGACCGTTTGGACCCGGAACGCTCGGTGTGGGACACCCTGACCGACGGGCGCGGCGACAACATCTGGGTGCGCGGCCGCCCCCAGCACGTGGTCGGCTATATGAAGGACTTCCTGTTCTCGGAAGCCCAGGCCCGCACGCCGGTCAAGGCGCTGTCGGGCGGCGAGCGCAACCGCCTGCTGCTGGCCAAGTTGCTGGCCAAGCCGTCCAACCTGCTGATCCTGGACGAGCCCACCAACGACCTGGACATGGACACCCTGGATCTGCTGGAAGAGGTGCTGGCCGATTACGAAGGCACCTTGCTGGTGGTCAGCCATGACCGCGACTTTCTGGACCGGCTGGTGACCAGCATCATCGCCGTCGAGGGCGACGGCGAGATCGCCGAATATCCCGGCGGCTATTCCGACTATCTGGACCAGCGCCCGCAAAAGGCCGAGGCCAAGGCGGAACCCGCCAAGGCCAAGCCGGCCGAGCCCGCCCGTGCCAAGACGGCCACCAAGCTGTCGTACAAGGATGCCCGCGAGCTGGAAGAACTGCCCGGCCGCATGGACAAGCTGCATGGCGAGATCGCCAAGCTGGAGGCCGAGATCAACGATCCCGGCCTTTATGCCCGCGACCGCGCCCGCTTCGAAAAGGCCACCGCCCGGCTGGACGCCGCCCGCGCCGATCTGGAATCGGCCGAGGAACGTTGGCTTGAACTGGAAACCCTGCGCGAGGAGCTGTCGCGTTGAGCATGATGACACCATGAGCCCACGCGACTTCGCAGCTGCCCTGGCGGTGGTCGTCCTGTGGGGACTGAACTTCGTCGCCGTCAAAGTGGCGGTGAGCGTACTGCCGCCCTTTCTGCTGACCGGACTGCGCTTTGCCGGCGTCGCCCTGGTGCTGGCGCCGCTGTTTCGCCCGAAACGCAGCCAGATCAAGGGCGTCATCGGCATCGGCGCGGTGCTGGGCTGTGGTCATTTCGGCCTGCTGTTCCTGGGCATTTCCGGCATGGATGCCGCCACCGCGGCCATCGTCACCCAGTTGGGCGTGCCGTTCAGCGCCCTGCTGGCCTGGGCGGTGTTCGGCGAAAAGCTGGGACCGGCGCGCGGCGTGGGGCTGGTGCTGGCCTTTGCCGGCGTCGCCTTGCTGGCGGGCGAACCCAGCCTGCCCCATTGGGGCCCCTTGGCCATCGGCATCGCGTCCATGCTGTGCTGGGCCATCAGCAACGTGCAGGTGAAGCGCCTGGGCGAAATCCCGCCGCTGGCGCTGAACGGCTGGATGGCGTTGTTCGCCTCGCCCATGTTGCTGGCGCTGTCGCTGGGGCTGGAACACGACCAGCTGGGCGCCCTGGCCCGCGCCGCGCACGACTGGAAGGTCCTGGCCGGCGCCGCCTATACCCTGATCGGCTCGTCGCTGGTCGCCTATACCTTGTGGTACCGGCTGATCGCCCGCCATCCCATGAACCGGGTGGTCCCCATCACCCTGCTGGGGCCGGTGGTGGGCGTCGCCAGCGGCGTCATCCTGTTGGGCGAGACGCTGACTTGGCAGAAGCTGGCCGGCGGCGCGCTGACCATCGCCGGTGTGGCGGTGGTGCAATTGATCGGCGGGCTGATGCCGCCCAAGGAAGACCCGGAGCCGGGTGCATGACCCCGAAAGCCCCC